>CAYVDZ010000038.1:0-15972 GCA_964450575.1 uncultured Opitutus sp. | reverse complement strand
TCCTTTCCCCAGAAAATTGTTTCCGCAAAACTTCGTCCGCATTGTTTCAGATTTCTTCGTCAGGATTCATTTCAAAAAAGGTTCGAATTTTGTCCAGAGTACACCGCAATGATTCAAAAAACGCGCCTAAGCGGCGCGTTTTTGAATCCGCATTGTGAAAGACGGGTGGTGTACGCTTGACATATATCCGTCACGGATATATCTTCAGTGTATGACTAAAAAGGATCCTTTGAATGCCCCGTTGACTCCTGCGGTGCTGCATATTCTCCTCGCGCTCTCAACGCAGGAGCGTCACGGCTACGGGATTATGAAACAGGTTCAGATAGATTCGGATGCGCGGGTAGTTATGGGACCGGGAACGCTTTATGGCTCCATCGGGCGCATGATTGAAGCCGGTCTCATTCACGAGAGTGAAAAGAAAATTGACCCTGTCCTCGATGACGAACGTCGCGTCTACTACAAGATCTCGGGCCTCGGCCAAAAAGCGCTCGCTGCTGAACTCGACCGATACCGGGATGTGGTCACGGTCGCAAAGCGTCTCTCGCCGAACAATTTCGCATATGGCATATGAATCCGCTCACAATTCATACCGCTACTGGTATGCAAAACTTTTACTCCTTTACCCGGCTCCGTACTACGAGCGCATGGGCCCCGGTATGGAACAAACATTTAACGACCTTCTTCGCGAGCGCAGTGAAGTCGGTGGCCGATTACTCGCATGCGCCGTTTGGATGTTCGTCGACACGTTCGTAGGAATTATTAAAGAAAATATTCACAACCCTTCTATGCTTCGAAATAATTACGTTCGCTTCTTAATCGGCACACTGCTTCTTCTTTTGGTCCCGCTCTACGGAAACTCCTATATCGACGGGTGGAATTGGGGAGTGTTTGATTTCGTATTCGCGTTTGTCGCTATATACGGCGCGCTCGCATTTTTTGAATTCCTACGCAGGAAGTCGGCGGGCAATAGTTCATATTCGTTCGGCACCGGTTTGGGCATGGCAACCTCGTTCCTACTCGTCTGGATCAATGCAGCCGTCGGCATCATTGGCAACGGCGATAACGGGACAAACCTGATATATCTCATTGTTTTGTTCTACGGTCTTGCTGCCACGATTCTAGTGAACTTCAAAGCAACAGCACTTTCGCGCGTTGCATTTACGGTTGCCGCCGCTGTGTTCGCCGTCCCGCTTGTATCCCTCACGTTCGTGTACGAAGAAATGGTGAATACGCCGCCGGGAATCCTTGGCGTCTTCGTACTCAACACGTTCTTCGTCGTGCTGTTCACGGTCACAGGATTCATACTCCGTCGCGCGAGTGCGCAGCGATAGGCGATGCGCCGCGGGAACGGTTCCTCAAACGGGGCGCATCTGCGCCTCCTGTGGTAATCCTCTTTTGACGCCGTTCCTCGACCAGCGTGAGGGCAATCAACCCGGTCGCGATGTTACAATATTTCTATCTATGCAGGATCACACGATCGTTCTTCGTTGGAATGCTCACGAACACGAGCATATCGAGCGCGGTGGCGAGTGGTTTTGGGGACTCGGTGTTGCTGCAGTATGTGCGGCGCTGACCGCCATTCTCCTCAACGATATACTTTTTGCTGTTCTCATACTTGTGGGTGCATTCACCATCGCACTCCTCGCGCGCCATGCTCCGGAACTCTCCACATTTGAGATCTCGGTAAAGGGCGTTCGCGTCGACAACACGCTCCATCGATACGACGAAATTATCGCCTTTTGGGTGGAGGATGAACACGACGGTCACCCGCTCCTTCTCATCGACACGGTAAAGTTCATGTCACCGAATCTCATTATTCCGATACACGACATCGAACCGGGTTTGATACGCGCGTTCCTTAAGGAACATGCGCACGAAGTACATATGCGAGAACCGCTCGCGCACAAAGTTCTCGAATTTATCGGTATTTAAAGAGTCGCGCGAAGCGAGGTCGTCATTTGTTTTACGACGCCACCGACAGTCGTGCACGTGAGTGTGATTTCTGTGTCCGTTGTTGCCGCAGGCAGCGTAAGCGCCCCACTTTGTGGAACCGGATTTTCAATCTTCGCTGAAAGTTCGGCGTCATTCGGCGCCGAAATATCACACACATCCATGCCGCGCGTCACCCACGCAAGCGACGACTCGCCTTCCCCTTTCTGTCCGCTGAGGAGCATAAACGGCTTCATCACTGCGACAGAACAGGATGCACTTACCGTTTTCCTGCCGTCGGAGCACTTAAGAACATAAACCATGGTTCCGTTTGGAAGGTTGGGAGCGATTTGCTCTTCGGTTGCGCCCCACAGTCTTCCTCCTGTATCGAATCCGCCTCCCACACTGTGTGTTGCATTTGCACATCCGTACGCGATACCGACTTTCATGCCCGACTCTGCGATTTTCGGCTGGCACGAAATCTGTGCAACCGGTCCCGCTGTCTGCATAAGCGTGTGTCCGCTCTGCAAACTCTCGCCGATGTCGCGTATCGCGTCGGAATCGAAATCGTTGGACATCGCGGCATTTGCAGTCTCGTCGATCACGAGCGCAACCGCAGAGCGACCCCGCTCGGTAAGATTGTCGGCAAGCGCAATCGGCCCGCTGTACCCCGGCTTCTGCGCAACAGTCTCACCTTTATCGGTGAGCAGTTTTGCTGCAATAATATTCGCAACCTGCACCGGCTGCGATGCGTTTTGTAAACCCCTCCCGGACCGAGCCCCGGAAAATCCAGTTTCCTATCAGCAAACCCCTCCCGGACCGAGCCCCGGAAAATCCAGTTTCCTATCAGCCCCCACACCAAAACAAGTTTTGGCCCCGACTCGAAGAAACAGGGTTGCCACGAAGCGAGTATGCGCGAGGGTGCCGCGGTGATTCCGCCGCGAGGCAAGTTACACACCGACGCTACAGTGGTGCTTTCAAGCCCGTCTATCAGCCTGGTGCTGGAGGCCGTGTTAACCGTCATTGGTGGCGAGTCCGCGCAAGCGGTTTCCGACCCCGTTCAGGAGATTGCCCGACTTCTTCACCCTCCGGGCCGCCGCGGTGCGAATCACATTTCCACAATGGCAGAACCGATTCACGATTGGTATGCGGTAATCACATACAGATCGAACTAAGCAGTGGCTGTTTCTCAGGAGAGGGAAGCATTCCCAGCAACTACGAGCTGCGCTCAACGGGTGAAGGAGTTCGTCCGCTACCCTGGAGTTTCGCGAAACAAAGTTCGCCATTCGCCGCGAGCGTGCTTGTTTGACGACGATTATGGCTCATTCACCCGCCGTCTCGGAATCGAAACATGAGGAGTTTTCGCTCCCGCTCTTTGCCTTCACCGTGGTGGTGACGCTTGCCGGACTGTTGGGCCTGCTATGGCTGGTGGCGCCGGATGTGTGGGATGCGCAAATGATCGCCCCGCTCTGGGCGGGCGGGGTGGCGTTTGTCGCCATCACCTTCGTCAACGCGGTGTTCGAGTATTTCTTTCATCGATACGTGCTGCACCAGTCGGCGATCCCCTTTGTCCGGCGGTTGTACCGGCAACATACGCTGCATCACGCGCTGACGCGGATCGGGCGGAAGCAAAGTCGGGACGGTCGGGGGATTTTGTTCATCGAGAACAAGTTTCCAATCACCGAGCCCGAGCAGGGGGAAGCGTCCTTCTTTCCGTGGTTCACGCTCGCGGTTTTCGCCGCGGTGCAGCTCCCCCTTTTCATCCTGCTGCAATGGCTCTTTCCGAGTATTCCCTGGTTCTTCGGCGGTTTCGCTGCGCTTGCGTCCTCGCTCACGCTTTATGAGGTGTTTCACGCGATCAATCACTGGCCTTTCGAGAAATGGGAGCCGCTGATTATGAGCCGGACTTGGGGTTGGCTATGGCGCCCGGTGTACGCCTTTCATCTGCGGCACCATGCAGTCATCGACTGTAACGAATCGATCTCAGGATTTTTTGGGCTTCCGATGGCCGATTGGTTGTTTGGCACCTGCGTGATCCCGAAGACGGTTTATGCGGATGGCGAAGAATGGGAGCAGGATAAATTCCGCAGCCCACAGCCACGCTGGTTTATTCGCCGCCTGGATGCGTGGTCCGAGGGCGCCGTGAAGCGGCGGCGCGATCGCGCCTCGGCGGAAGTCGCCACGACGTCCGGTGCGGAGGTTGCCGGCGTGACGGCGCCCGGTGGGCGCGTTTATTCACGGGGCGAAGAGATTGCCAACTGGATCACGCATGGCGTCGGCCTGGCGGCGAGTATTGGCGGACTCACACTGCTAATCGTATTTTCCAGCATGCGCGGGAATGCCTGGCATGTCGTGAGTTTCACGGTTTTCGGACTCGCGTTGTTAATTCTCTATACAGTCTCGACGATCTATCACGCCAGTCGGAGTCCGCGAACGAAGTCGGTCTTTCGGAGATTGGATCATGCTGCGATTTTTCTACTCATCGCTGGCACGTACACACCGTTTCTGTTGACCAATCTGCGCGGGCCGTGGGGCTGGACGCTCTTTGGTGTGATCTGGGGCCTTTGTGGCGCGGGCGCGGTCTTTCAGCTCTTCTTTGGCGGACGTTACCGCCTCGTGTCCACGCTGGCCTACCTCTTTGTGGGATGGTTGATCCTGGTCGCGCTTGGGCCATTGGTGGCGAACGTACCGAATGGTGGAGTGTGGCTGTTGGTCGCCGGCGGGCTTTGTTATACCATCGGCGTCATGTTTTATTTGTGGAAACAGCTCCGGTATCACCACGCGGTGTGGCACACCTTTGTCCTTGGAGGCAGTACCTGCCATTTCCTGGCTGTCTTTTTGTTTCTTCTCCCGAGCGCCCAGTAAGAAGGCGTTGCGTCGCGATTTCCTGACCTGGATTTTCCCCTTCAGGAATCAGTGGCGGGGCCGTTAAGTTCGCAGTTTGCGGTTTACCCGACCAACTGAGGGTTCAGGTCCGCGTTGGAGGTGCCCTCGAGTTGCCCGACGAACTCCTTCTCTGATCGGTGCGGGTGGGCTCTAAAAAATGATTCGACGGCGTTTCGGGCTCGACCTACGGTCGATTGTCCAAGTCGAAACTCCGGCTGCGACATCCCGCGCGGCCCGAGAGTATTCACTATCATGATGCGGGTCGGTATCCCGACTCGTTTCGACCCACGGCAACAACCAGCAAAATAATATGGCCAAGTCCAAAGACACGAAAAAAGAGACGAAGAAAGCTCCGTTGAAATCCGCGGCGGAAAAGCGTCAGGCAAAACGCGAAAAGAAGGCGCGCTGAGCGCCCTCGGTTAGGAGCCGAAACTCCGCCTCCGCCCTCAGGGTGGGGCGGAGTTTCTTTTTATCGGAGCCGGCGCTTACACCCGGTTTGGTGGGGGTAAGATCCCAACGATGACATTAAGCCCCGCCCATGGTGGGCCTTGCCGGGGTTGCACGCGACCGCCGCTCCACGGGCCGGCACGTAAGGCGGCTTAAGCACTTAGGCCGAGCGCCAGGTAAAGGGCATGCCTTGCGCTTCAAGGTGGCTCCGGAAGTCCGCGAACCGTGCGGGCGTGTTGCGGACCGCGCGCGGTGAGTATTTCCCCTTGTGACAATAGGCCACGAGCGCGCCGGCGCTTTCCCCGATGTTCCACTCGACCGGATGCAGGCGATAGCAGCCGTTGGTGAGATGCGTCGTTCCGATGTTCTTGCATGCGGGCAGCAAATTTTCCATCCGCTGCGGAATCAGGGCGCCGAGCGGAATTTGAAACGGACGGGCGGCGAAATCGATATAGTTGTCACCTCCGCTGCTCGGATGCAGGTCAACGGAGTAACTGCCGATGCCCACCGAGTCGGCAAAGACTTCCGACTTGGCCTCGGTGGGGTTGGTCACGCCGCCGATCTTCATCCGGTCGGCCGTGGCCACGTGTTTCTCCAGGATGGTAAACTCGGCTTTGATCCGCCGGCTTTCGCGGACGTACGGGTATTTCGCGAGCCCATCTTCTGTACCCACCATGTCCGGACGGAGGCGAAGTCCCTTCCAGCCGCTGCCGCCATCGGGTCGCGGACACTCGGTTTGCAACCAATAGAGCAGGGATAAACTCAGCTGCTTGGCGCGCTCAATATGATGCGCCGCTTCCGCCGGCGGGACGTCAACGATGTTCCCCAGCATGTAATCGTTCTGGGGCCAGTTCACCAGCGTGGTGTCCCCGGCGTAGGTGCCCGGAGCAAAGTTCGTCCGGTCGACGATGCGCCGGTAGCGGAAGAGGCCCGACGCCTCGATCGGATTGAAACCCATGTTAAACGGTTTCAGCGTTTTGGGCTGCGAGTAGGTGAGATCAAGCAGCTTCCCCGGCCAGGCTGGCGTGAGTGGAGGGACGTGGTCGCGCCAGAAGGCATACTCGCGCGGACGATCGATGATGTGGTCCTCGCCATGCAGATAATCCATGGCGAAACAGCAGGTGAATGACTGGTGATTATCCGGCCGGGCCCCCACGCTGGCGTGCGCCTCGCCCGTGTCCTTCCGGGCTTCGGCGCCGGTGACGTATTCGGTGCGGGTGAGCGGCAGCAGGTCTCCGAGTTCCGTGGCATCGACAAAGAAGGGCGCGCGCAGCACGGTTTCGTTTCCGGTTTCGTCGCTCCGGATCTGCACGGCGTCGATCCGGTCGCCCGTGGTCGAGGCCGAGGTGGCGCGGTGCCGTAGAAGGATGCGGACGCGTTGCGCTGCGACAAAAGGCGCCAGCATCTCTTCGAGCACCGCGAGGCCAACCCGGGGTTCGTGACACAGGCGGGACACACTGCCGTTACCGGGATTCAGGCGCGGGTTGGCCCGGGCGGCGTCGGTCAGGGGATAGTTTCGCGCGTAGTATTCACGGACCTTTTGGCGGAGCGTTTGATAACTGCGGGTGCCGCCGACGCTCTCAATCCAAGCGTTCTCGTCGAGGGGAACCGCCTGCGACGTGAGCTGGCCGCCGATCCAGTCGGTCTCTTCCGTCATGATGACGCTGAGTCCGTTGCGGGCGGCGGCGAGCGCGGCGGCGCAGCCACCGAAACCGGCGCCGATGATCACGACGTCGGCCGGGAGTTCTTTGGCCGCACGGGTTGGGGTGCGTTCGGGCGATGCCGCGGTCGCTCTCGGAGCGGATTGGGCGGACAAAAGCGACGGGAGCGCGAGCGCCGCAGGTGCCGCGAGGGCGGCTCTCTGGAGAAAATTACGGCGCGAAGGGGAAGACGGTAAAGTCATAGGTTTTCCAAGTCCGCTGAGTGAACGAAAACAAAAACCCGCGCGAGCAGCAAACTCGCGCGGGTGGGGATTTGGTGAATTTGGCGCTGGCGGACAGAACCCGTCAACGGAGCGTGGCCTTAAAACGTTCCCTTGACGGCGAGCGTATAAGAGATGCCGGTGATCTCGTGCCGGGTCATGGCGACCGGACCCGAAGCGAACCGCTGCTTGTTGATATAGGGCGCGTTCAGAATATTGCGCGCGCTGACCGACAGGCTGTAGGCATTCGTCAGGCGCCAGCTGCCGCCGGCGTCGAGATTGGAGCGGTGCCGGCGGTACACGGTGCCCGCGACGTTGGTATTATAGTCGTCCGACCAATTCCAGTTGGTATATACATTGAGCCGGTTGAGGGTGTAGTTGAGTCCGGCACTGGCCATGTGGGGCGTCAGATTGGCGCGGGCAATCCCGGCATAAATGCGGGTGTAGGCACCGCGCACGGAGAGGCGTTTGAACTTTTCGCCGAGAAAAGAGAGACTCTGGCTGTACTCGAGCTCCATGCCGCGGATCTTGATCCGGCCGGTGCCGTTTTCCGTGGTGATGAACTCGTAGCTGAGCAGTTCGTCATCGCCCGTGTATCCAAACTCCTGAGCCGTTCTGCGGTCTGAGATGAAGAGGTCATTCACGTTCTTTTGCGTGAAGGTGAGGGCGAGCAGCCCGACCGGTTCAAAGTAGTAGGCGAGTCGCGCGGCATAATTGTCGGACGTCTCGGGCCTTAAGTTCGGATTGGGGGCGGTGACCGTGAAATTGACGTCATTGATCAACCAGACGCCGGCGAGGTTGGCGTACGTGGGCCGCCGGATGGTGCTACTGGCGCCAAAGTGGAAGTCGAAATTACGGGAGATGCGGTACTTGAGGGAACCGCTCGGGAAGAAGTTATCGTAGTTGCCGGTGCGGTGGACGCGCGGCTGGGACAAAAACTGGTACTCGAGTCCGGGAATCGTGGTGGCGCGTCCGGCGGAGCTGACGGCAAAACCGGCGGCGCGAACTTCCGCCGGCGTGCGGGTATCGGGCTCGGTCGCGTCGGTATTCGTTTCTTCCCAGCGGAGACCCGCCCGGAGGGTGAACTTACCGATGGAGGTCGTGCCCATGAAATAGGCGGCGTCGATCCGCTCTTCGTAGCGGCGACGGCGCGCCACGTACGATTGGTAGAAGTTCTCGCTATTGGCCGCCCAATCCTGACGGAAGTCACCCGGACGGTCCTGGTAGAGGGCACCGATCTTCCGCAAATTGGGCATGAAGACATTGCCGCCTGAAATGGAGGTGATGCTACCGTTGTTGGTGCCGAGATCATATTCCCAGGGCGACCGGTACTCGGCCCAGGCGCCGGTGGTGGCAGTGCCGCCGCCGGTGTAGCTATAGCGCCGCGCCAGCTGATCGTCTTCGAACTTGCGCAATTCCTGTCGCGATTTGATGCCGGATTTCCAGACGATGGGGAGGAAACGCGTGGTTTTCGCCGTGCCGATAATCTCGCCGCTATAGAGAACCGAGCGTGAAAACCGCCCGTCATTCGTGGTAAAGGCAGGATTGGTGAAGCTCGCGCCGCTCGAGATATCGGGCCCGGCGAGCTGCGTGAACCGCCAGTCCACCGCGTCCGCAGAGGAGCGTTCGGCGCGGAAAGTGACGCCCGTGGCGGTCGGGCTGTTGGCATCGCGGGCGGAATTCCGGCGACCCAGGGGATCGTACCAACTGATGGCGTTGGAGTAGGCGAATTTGCCTTCGAGTCCGAAATTGCCGCGCTTGTATTCAAACTTTGGTAACACTGTGAACGTCTCGCCCAGCTTCGAGACGGCGACGGGGTTGGCGACGACATTGGCATTGGTGGCGCTCGTCGTAAAGTTGACCAGCGGATCGGAGCCGAGGACCGTGGTGCGCGCCCCTGAGTTGAAAATCACCGTGCGCTGGGGCGTCCAGAGATCTGCGTAATTATAGACGAGGCCGAGTCCGACGCTCAGATTGGGCGAGACCTTGAAATCAGAGGTGAGCGTGGTGGCGAAACGCTTGTTGAAGCGCGGTGCGTGCTGGAAGTTGAGAGCGGTAATGACGAGGGGCCGCGGATCCGCCGCCGTGGGGGTGGCATTAAAAGAGGCCGAGCTGATTTGGGTTTCCTGATAGACGTTCGACTCGCTGATGTTGAGCACAACGCCCAGCCGGCGATTGAGGAAGACGTCGGAGTACTCGAAGATCCCGCCTGGACGGATCTTGAGACTGCGTCCGTCCTCGTCGGGACCGCGCGAGTTGTTGAGGTTCAATTCCTCGGAATGAGCGGTGATATTCGCCTGCATCGAGACCCGGCGACCGGCGCGGTCGAAGGCCCGTTTCGTGCGGAGATTGATGGTGCCGGCGGGCGCATTGGCGTCGACGTCCGCGCTGATGGTTTTTGAGACCTCGATGGACTCCATGCTATTGAGGGAGGCCATTTCCATCGTGAAGGCCCGGGCGTTGCCGGCGGCGCCGGCGTTGGCATCGGCGCTCGCGAGGGAAATGCCATCCATCGTGACAGACGTGTATTCGGAACCGAGGCCGCCCAGGCGGACGTTGCGCACCTCGCCGTAGAAGAGATCGAGTTCAACGCCCGGCAGATGGCGGAGGAACTCGCCGATGTTGCCCTCGGCATTGTCGCCGAAGGAGTCGGACGCGACCGTGTTCGTCACGTTCATCGAATTGCGCTGCTCCATGATCGCCTTGGCGCTGCCTTCGCGCTCGCTGGAGACGACAAACTGTCCCAGCTTGATGGTTTCGCCTCCCTCGCTCGCGCTATCAAGTGCGCTGATGAGATTAAAGTCCTGGGTCATGGTGGCACCGGCGGGGACAACGACCGTTGCGGTGGTGGGCCGATAACCGGTGTAGGTGACCACGATGGTAGTAGTGCCGGCCGGTACCGGGCTCAGGCGAAATTCGCCGCCGCTTTCGGAAATGGCCGTCTGGCCGGTTTCCGTGATGCGCACCTGGGCATTGCGGAGGTACTCGCCCGTATTGGGATTGAAAATACGGCCCGTGATCGTGCCGGTTGCGGCCGGAACGTTGGCGGCGGAGCCGCCGGGGGCGGCAGGCTGGGCGTCGCTGGCGAGCGCGCCACCGATGCAAATGCAGGCAGCGACAAGGATTCGGTTAACGTGGGTCATGAGGGTAGGTTCCGGGCGGCCGGAGGGGTTTTGGCAGGTCTAGGTCTGGTGGGTAAGGGTACAGGTTGCATTCCTGGCGTTCGGCCAATGGGCAGCGCACGGGTGAGGTGGGCCGCTGGCCGCGGACAGGAATGTGAGCCTGGGCTTTTCACGCCATCGTGAAAAGAGAGGGAGAACGAAACACAGCCACCTTAAAGGTCGAGCTATTGATGGGCGCATGTTTATTCACGAGTGAAACGAGCCCGGCGACTTACGTTTTACCACGCGCCGGCAAAGGGCGGTGTGCCCGGCTTTCGCGCGCGGGAAGTGAGCCGGATATTTCGGGTGAAACTTCGGCGGGGCCACCCGGCAACTCCGCCGGAGCCGAGCGGGGATTCTCGGGCATTGAGTTTTGTTTCGGTAACCGCCCGGTTATTTGGTGGGCTAAACGAGGCGTTTAATCAAACTCGCCAGAATGGACTTGCCGGGCAGGTCGGGTCTGAGGAGCGTCTGGGCGCCGGAAGTTATTCCCCTTTTCTCCTGGTTCTCCTTCAAGCGTGTTCGTCGCGCCCTGCCGTTTCTTCTGCTTCCCCTATGTCCTCGTCTCGCTCTACTGCTGTCTCCAGTCCACCCGCTCCGTCCGAGCCTCCGGGTTCCGGCCCTTGGTGGCGTGAACTCAATCGCTATCACTGGTTCGTTCTCATCGTCGCCGCGCTCGGCTGGCTGTTCGACACGATGGACCAGCAGCTCTTCAATCTCGCCCGCGTTCCGGCCATGCGGGAGTTGCTCGAACCGGGGCAGGACGTGGCTCTCTATAGCGGCTATTCCACCGCGATTTTCCTGATCGGCTGGGCGACGGGAGGGCTCACATTTGGGGTGCTGGGAGATCGGATTGGCCGCGCCAAGACGATGATGTGGACGATTCTCATCTACTCGGTCTGCACCGGCCTGAGCGCGCTTTCGACGGGGTTTTGGGATTTTGCGTTCTATCGCTTTATTACCGGCTTGGGCGTCGGTGGAGAATTCGCCGTCGGCGTTTCGCTGGTGGCGGAAGTGATGCCGAGCAAGGCGCGGCCGCATGCGCTGGGTTTGCTGCAATCACTGTCCGCCCTGGGCAACGTCATGGCCGCCTTGATCAGCATGGGCCTTGGGCACCTTGAGGAAACCGGCGCGATCGGCTCAGCCTGGCGGTGGATGTTTGTCGTCGGTGCGTTGCCCGCGCTGCTGGCGTTGGTGATTCGCGCGCGGCTGAAGGAACCGGAGCGTTGGACGGCGGCGAAAGCCGCGGCGCAATTATCAGGAAACTCCTCTCAGCTTGGCTCGTACGGAGAGTTGTTCGGCAACGCGAACTGGCGAAGGCCAGCGGCGATCGCGGCGTTTTTTATCGTCGCGATCCTTGCCGTGGCCTTTTTCGGCAGTGATAGTTGGCCCAAATATACGAAACTGAAGATCGGCATCGTCCTGGCCGGTTGTGCGTTTATCGCCGGACTCTGGACGGTCTTTGGCGGCAAAGGCGACACGCGCTGGCGGCATAATGCCGTCGTGGGTCTGCTGCTCGCACTCTCCGGTATCATCGGCCTTTGGGGCATCGGATTCTTCAGCATTGATCTGGTGCGCTCAGTGTTTCAGAAGGCGTTTCTGGCGGAAGGCATGGATCCAGCCCGCATTCCGGGAAACGTGACGTACTGGGCTGGCGTGACCTCGATGATGTTGAATCTTGGAGCCTTCGCGGGAATTTATTGCTTCAGCCATCTCTCCCAACGAATCGGCCGGCGGCCCACCTTCGCGATCGGCTTTGTCATCGCACTGCTCAGTACGGCCATGGTCTTTCTCTATCTCGAAGAACGCAGCCAGATCTTCTGGATGGTCCCGATCATGGGATTCTGTCAGCTGTCACTCTTCGGTGGATACGCGGTGTATTTCCCGGAGCTGTTCCCAACCCATCTGCGCAGCACGGGCATCTCGTTTTGCTATAATGTGGGCCGCTTTGCCGCGGCGTCCGGACCGGCCGTGCTGGGGTTGCTGACCAGCGAAGTGTATAAGGACCAGCCCGAGCCGATGCGCTACGCTGGGCTGACGATGTGTGCGGTCTTCCTGCTGGGACTTATCGTGCTGCCCTTCGCTCCGGAAACCAAAGACCAGCCCCTGCCGGGAGAGGAGAAGGGATTTGCGCATTAAGGCAGGGTGCTTCAACCAGCCCAATCCGATTCCTGGGTGGCACCCGCGCTCGCTGCGGCGGAGCGCGGCGGTTGATGAGTGGAGTCATGCAACGAGTGCGCGAAGCTTCTGGCCCCGTCGCACGTGCGGATTCTTGTCGTGATCGGGGCACTCGGCCTGGCAATCGCTGCCCGGGCTCAGGCGCGATCGCGGATGGAGACATTCCCGTCTGCGGTTCAGCTCTGAAGACAGCGGAGGATGTCTGTCGTGTATATAGCACTCAGCAGTGCCGGGAGCATCTGTTTCCTGAATGCGTGATTTCAGGCGCGCTGCCGGAGCATGCCATCCTCCACATCCAGAATGCGGTCGAAGACGTCGAGCGTACGGTGGTCGTGGGTCACCACCAATACCCCTGCGCGACGTTCGTGCGCGACTTGAGCAAAGAGCTCCATCACTTGCCGGCCAAGCGTGCTATCGAGCGACGCGGTGGGTTCGTCCGCGAGAATGAGGCTGGGCCCGTTGGCGAGCGCGCGCGCGATGGCCACGCGCTGCTGTTCGCCGCCGGAGAGGGCGTCGGGCAGGTTGTTCGCGCGGGGTCCAACTCGGAGATAAGTGAGCAGTTCGAGCGCGCGCTCACGCGCTTCGCGGGGCGCGGTGTCGTTGATCTCCAACGCCACCTGGACGTTTTCCAACGCGGTCAGGAAGGGAATGAGGTTCGGTTTTTGAAACACGAATCCGAGATGCTGGCGGCGAAAGGCGCGGGCATCCACCAAGGCGCGCGGTCCATCCATGACCGGCTGACCACCGATCGAGATATGCCCGGCGGTGGGCGGATTGATCAGCGCCATCGCGGTCAGCAGCGTCGACTTGCCGGAGCCACTCGGGCCCAGTAACCCAACGATCTCCCCGCGGGCGATCTGTAAGGTCGCATCACGGATCGCGACCACTTCGGTGTGCCCACTACCGTAGACTTTGCGAAGGTGGCTGACCTCGATGGCGGGGGTCTCGAGCGTGGACGTAGTCATACGGCAAGGACAGTGTTGGGCTCGACGCGCAGCGCTTTCCAGATGCCGAGGACACTGGCGAGGGTGGAGATCGCGAAGACGATGAAGCCGAGCGAGATCAGGTCAGCGTTCTCGAGCAGCACCAGCCGGGGAAAGCGCGGAAACACAAACTGCCCGAGCCACCACGCCAAGGCGAAGCCGCCGGCTCCCATGAGGAGCGCCTGCTGCAGAATGAGACCGCCGATGACGCGGTTGCGCGCGCCGATGAGTTTTAGCAGGGCGATGTCGCGGATCTTATCGAGCGTCAGCGTATAGATGATCAGCGCAATAATGATGGTCGAGATGACGATCAACAGCGCGCGGAAGAGACCGAGCTGACGGCGGGCTTTGTCCACCATGCCGGCGAGCAATAACTGCTTTTGTTCCTGAGTGGAGTAGACGGTGATGTCGGGCCAGGTGTGAAGAACGGCTCGGACAGCGGCTTCGTCCGCTCCGGGTTGCAGCGACACGAGCACGGCACTGACCTGCGGCGTGGCGAGCGCGGGTATGCCGCGGTTTAAGCCGCCGGCGCGTTCAAGGATCAAGGGTTGGAGGCGACCCAGGTCAACCCCTTCGACCCGGGCCCGGCGGGCGGCCCGCTCCAGGCGTATCGCTTCTCCGGGTACATCAAACTGGATGGCCTGGGCATCGCTGACGGTGAAGAACGCGATGCCATCGCCGCTGGAGCCAACCAGGCCGCGAGTCTGCCCCACGACTTCATACACGTTTTTGCCCAGCCGAATCTTCTCTCCCAGCGGCAGGTTGAGCGATTGGTCGGCGATCATCTCGTAGTGCGCCTGCGCGATCGGACGTCCGGCGACGAGCGGCACCCAGTCGCCTTGGTCTTCGGGCCAGGAGAGGCCCTGCACGACGATTCGCAGCGGCTGGCCGCGGTGTTCGCGTTGGATGGTATGCGACACAAAGCGTCGCGCCTGCGCTACACCGGGCACGGCGAGGACGCGGTGTTCAAGATTCGCCGGGACGCGGGAGATTTCCGCAAACGGGCCGCGCGTGCTACCCTGCACGACCCAGAGGTCGGCGCCGACACTTTCGACGAGCAGGGTCGCCTCATAAATGAGGCCGCGATAGATGCCGCCCATGCCCATCACAATCATGAGCAGCAAACCGACGCCGACGGTGGTGAAGGTGAAGCGGCCCAAGTGATGCCGGATGTCCCGAACGGCGAGGTTCATGGCCGTGCGATCCGCGTTCCTTCCTTCAGCGGCGTCTTCGTGCCTTCATTTGCGCGCACGACAATGGTTCCCGCGTCCAATCCTTCGGTGACGGCGACATGTCCGCCACCGCTAAGCCCGAGAGTGAGTCTCTGCCAGTGAGCTTTTCCATTCCGATATACAAAAACTCCAGGCTGTCCCCGCTGGCGCCGGATGAACGCGGCGGGCAGCAGCACGGCATCGGCCTCGCGTCCCGTTTCGATGAACACTTCCGCGCGCTGGCCGATGGTCCAGTTTTCCGGCAGCTCGGTGATTCGAACATCGATGAGAAACTCGCGCGTTTCCCGATCGCTCTCGCGTCCGAGCCGGGAGACGGTGCCCGGATATCGACGGCCCGGCTCGGAGCGAAAAACGATGCGTGCGGTTTGGCCGGCGCGGAGTGATGGCATCGCGGTTTCATCCACCCAGGCACTCACCCATAGTTCATCGAGCGAGATCAATTGCATCAGAGAAGCGCCCGGCACGAGGACGTCGCCCGGGTCGCGATCACGGCGAATGATCAAGCCGTCGTACGGCGCCTGAATCCGGGTGAAGGCGAGTTGTTCGCGACGAAAGAGGAGGTTTTTTTCCGCCACGAGAATCTGGCTTTCAGCTTCCGCGATGGCGGCCCGGGAGCGCTGCCGATCGGCTTCGGCGATCCGCAATAACTCGGCCGCTTTGTCCGCATCGGATTGCGATGCAGCCTGAGTCGCGGCCAGACCGCGGAGCCGCTTCTCGTCCAGTTGTGCCTGGGTCAAGACCGCTTCGGAGCGCGCGAGGTCGGCACGCACGCGCTCCGCGGTTTGCTTCGTGGCATCGAGGGTGGCTTGAGCGATCGCGACTTGTTGGCCCGCTTCGGCATCGTCGAGCCGGGCGAGGAGTTGGCCCTGCTTCACCGTGTCACCCTGATCTACTTTTACGTCCATCAGTCGCTCCTGAATGCGGGCGCTCACAGTAGTTTTGATGCGCGCTTCGAGGGTTCCTGTGCCCATCACTTCGCCGACAATTTCACCCTGGGCGACGGGATGGGCGGTGACCGGTGCCGGCGAAAACTTGAGTTTATAAAAAATGACTCCAGCGATGGCGAGGAGCGTCACCCAGGTGAGAGCTTGACGGAGGGAGGGACGTTTCATGGCAGGAAGGCGTGGGGCGAGAAGCAAACGGCCCGCAGTGTCGATCGGCGTTAAAACCGTTCAGGCTCGCACCTCTGAAAACGTGCCGGGTTCGGCCTATCCTTCAATCGGTATACCCTTCAT
>CAYVDZ010000037.1:0-16137 GCA_964450575.1 uncultured Opitutus sp. | reverse complement strand
CGGAGCCGGAGCCGGAGCCGGAGCCGGAGCGGGCGTTGGCGTAGTGGAGCCGCCGCTGCCGCCTGTGGTGGACCAGAAGATGCCCTGGGAGGCATTGTGATAGCTGCCGCTGGTGGTGTTCTCGAGCTTGATGGCGCGGACCATATAGGTCGCGCCTGAAGTGGCCGCACTGTCGGAGAAGGTTGTGGCGGTGACCGGGGCGCTCGTCAGCCGGGTGTAGGAACCGTCCGCAGTCGCAGCGCGATAAACATGATAGCCGACAATCGCGGAATCGGTGGAGGTGGACCAGGTCAGCGCAACCGTGCTGCCGCTGGTGGCGCCGTTGAGATTTGCGACGGGCACCACGGGATGCAGGCGCAAGGTCGGATCGCCCATCAGGGCCACGTGGATCCGGTTTTGTGAGCTATTGATCTGGGTCTGGTAATCACCCTTGTTGTTCATCGCCAGACGCGCGGTGTGACCGATGGTTTCACCGGCACCGAGTGGATGCCAGAACCAGTGCGGCCGTCCTGACCAGGCGGATACAAGGCCCTGGCTGGTCGCGAGCGGAGCGCGGAGAATATTGTCTTCCTGGTCCCAATCGCCGAGCCAGGAGCCGAACAGCATGTTGAACACGCCGCGGACGTTTTTGCTGACCATTTCCGTGGTCGTGCCGTCGTTATACATTCCGGTGGCGCCGAGGCCGCCGATCGAGGAGTAGCTGCCGGCACCGCAACCATAGGCGAGGAGATAATCGCTCGCGGCCACCTGCGGAATCCAGACACCCTTCTGGTCATTGTACTCACGGTTCAGATTGCGGATTTTGTCAGCGCCGACGAGCGGTGCAAAACTGCGGAAGCCCGAGGCGGCGAAGGCTTCGCCGCCGCGCTGGCCGAAATAGTCACCGAGGATCGCACGGCGCTCCGGGTTCACTTTGCGATGGCGGAAGTTGTGGTCCTTGTTGAGGTAGTTGCGCAGCAGTTCGAGTTCGCTCGGGAACGTGGCCGGCCCGCCCCACGTGGTGCGGCCAGGCATTTTCGAGAGATCGACGCGGCCCACTTGGAGCTCCACCTCCGAAGGAAGCACCGTCTGGTCGAATTTGCCGTCGCCGGGGCGATTGCTCATGCGCGCGGCGTCGACGGAATTCGTGTTGATCGTCTGGGTATAGTTAACCGTGCTGTCGGTCCAGATGCCGTCCATGTCGCCGTAGTAGGCGTCGGCCGGCCATGCGCCGACATGATCAGGATGGCCATCGGGATTCAGTTGACCCGAGTAGGGCACCGGAATGTTGCCGAAGAGAAAGACGGATATAACATTGGCGGGATCGGAGTCGTAAGCCGCCTTGATCACGGCCTTGACGCCCGGCACCGGGTCGGTGCGCGCGACATCGCGGCGGATCACGATCCAGCCGTCGCCGGCGAGGTCCTGCTCCAACCGGGCCAGTTCGGTGGCCAGACTCGTGGTGAACGTTTTGTCCACGACGAGCACAACCTTACCGCGTTGATCAACGAGCGGGGCGTTGACGCCGATTTGGATGTATCCATAGCCGGTATACGAGCCCGCCACCTTGACAATCCGGTACTCGTAGGAATTGCCCGCCGCGACGCTGGTGTCGACGTAAGAAGTGGCGGAACCCGCCAGCGTGGTCCCGGCGCTCCATGACGTCGTGTCCGGTGCGCGGCGGTAAACAGTATAGCTGGAGGGGACACCATTGGTGTCCTGAGGCCAGGTCAGCGTGACCTTGGCGGGAGATGCCTCAACAGTGGAGCTCACCTGAACACTGTAATCCCACGTGTTCTCCACGGCGTGGGCCGGGAAGGTGAAGCAAAAGGTGAATGCGACCAGCAGGGCTAGTGCGGCATTGATGGTTCTTGTCATAGCGCCGCCTAGTATGCCCTTCCGGAGGGATTCCGATTATCAGCGCTCGTCTGGTAACCGTGTCAGTGTGCGGGAAGTCTGCGTGTCAGTGTTTGTCTGACACTGGAGTCGCGTCAGAGGAGAGCAGGCCGACAGATGTAATCAGAGTGTAAAGCTCGCGGCCGGAGAGTGGGCGGGAGACCGGGCGAATTTCGTCGGCAAAGCCGAGCTCCACCCGGGCGGTCGGACCCGGTGATGGGAGACGTCATTCACGAGGTGGGAAGGGAGTTGGCCGGCACGTAATGCGGGGTAATCGTTACCCGCGTTTTCGGGAATATGCGCCGTGGTCATCTCGCTCGCGGCTGGAAATCTCCGGTTCGTGGTTCGCCGCGGGATGGTGACTCTTTGTCATTCCGCCGGCGGGTCGCTCACCGGTCGCCCGAAAACGGCCGGGAGGTTTCTCCTATATATACCTGTGCTCAACGCCGCCGGAGCGACGGAGGGCACGCTTACCGTTACCCTTCGCATGTTTACCCGCATTTCCTTCCGACGCGCCTGGTGTTATTCCTGCCTGCTAATTGTGCCCCATTTCGGCGCGGCTCAAGTGCCGCTCTCCGAATCGGGCCGAGCCAAGGTGCGCCACGCGCCGACCATCAACGGAGCCGTTGATGGCTCGATTCATCAGATGACGGGTGAGCCCGCGACGCTGAATGGCGCGGCGGCCATCACCGGCGATCTATTCGTCCCAGGGACTCCCGAAGTACGGGTCAACGGCCGCCCGGCTTACGCGGGCACCGTTGATGGATCGGGAGGAGCGTCGCCGGCGAATTATCAAATCACCCTCAATGGCGGCGCGCGTCTGCGGCACATCGTGCGCCGGACCGACCCCGTCGTGCTTCCACCGGTGCCGGCCCCGCCCCAACCGACGGGCACCCGCTCGGTCGTAATCGCGTCCAACGGCCGAAGCCCCGGTGATTTCTCCACCCTGCGGTCGCTGACGCTTAACGCCCAGGTCGGCCAGTTCGCGATTCCGCCCGGAACCTATGGTGATGTCACCGTAAACGGAGGCAGCGGCCTCACCCTTGGTATCGCTGGCGCGACGCAACCGTCGATCTACAACGTCCAGCGTCTGACCTTTAACGGTCACTCCCATGTCCAAGTCATCGGTCCTGTGATTTTGAACGTGGCCCATGGTTTTACTGGGAACGGCATCCTGGGTACGACAGCGAATCCCGCGTGGCTGACGATCAACCTCTATTCCGGAGGACTCACGCTCAATGGCGGCGCCACCTTGCATGGTTTTGTGAACGTTCCGAGTGGGACCGTGGTCGTGAATGGAAACAGTCAGTTGATTGGCGGTGTCACGTGCGACCGCTTGATCGTTAACGGAGCAGGTTTCCTCCGGCTGATCGGCGCAGGATCCTCCAATCGTCCGCCGATTGTGAGCGAGGTGACGGGCTCGCTTGCCGAGGATACGAGCACGACGATCACGCTCGCCGCCACGGATGCCGATGGCGACCCACTGGCATTTTCGGTGGTTACGCCCCCCGCCGCGGGGACGCTCAGCACTCTCACGCCGGGAGCAAATTATACCGCGAGCGTTATCTACACGCCGAAGCTCAATCGCAACGGAACGGATACGTTTACCTTTAAAGCCAATGATGGAGCACTCGATTCCCTGCCTGCCACGGTCCGACTCGAGATCACCCCAGTCAACGACCAGCCGATCTCCGAGCCGAAGGTCGTCACCGTCGACGAAGACAACGAGGTTAATATAGTGTTGATTGGCACGGATGTGGACGGCGACACGTTGTTCTATACTGTAATCACGCCCCCGACTCGCGGCCTATTGTCGGTTATAGGTGCTCAGGTTGTTTATCAACCCGCATTGAATTATCACGGGCCGGACGCGTTCTCTTATGTGAGCAGCGATGGGGCTCTGACGTCGCAACCGGCGGACGTCCGCATTTCGGTCGCAGCCGTTAACGATGCGCCGGTGGCCCTCGCAAGCAGCTATTCCGTGAATGAAGGAGCCAGCGTGGCGATCAGACTCACCGGCACCGATGTCGACGGCGACGCACTTGCCTTTGAGCGTCTGACTGCGCCCCTTCACGGAGTCTTGTCGGGGGATGTGCCGCACTTAACGTATCGTCCTGACCTTAACTACAACGGCATCGATAGCTTTTTATTCAGGGTTTCAGATGGGTCGGTACAGTCCGCGATCGCGGCGGTCACGATTCATGTCACGGATCTGAACGTTCCGCCGGTGGCACAAAACGCGACCGCCAGAACAGACGAAGACATCTCCGTCGAAATAGAACTTCTGGGGGCGGATGGAGATGGCGATGCATTGGGTTTCTTTATCGTAACGCCGCCGGTGCGTGGCGTGCTTGGTCCGCTACGGCCGGGGCTTTCCGGAACGCACGGTACAGTCGTGTATACTCCGAACCTGAATTATCACGGCACCGATGGCTTTACGTTTAAGGTCCGTGATGCCACCGGTGCCGATTCCAATGTCGCCTCGGTTGTCGTGGCAGTGAGTCCGATTAACGATCCTCCCGTTGCGAATGGCCAGGTATTGAAAATCGATGAAGACGGGAACGTGACCGTCGTGCTCACTGGTACCGATCCTGAGAACAGCGCTCTGACTTTTTCGGTCTCGAAGTCCCCCGCTCACGGTACCCTGGGGGCGCTGGTACCCGGGCCGGTGAACAGCGCGACGATAACCTATCGCCCTGATGCTGATTACCACGGGGAGGACGCATTCTCCTTCACCGCTCATGATGGCGAGATCGGATCGTGGGCGGGCACGATCCTCCTGACCGTCCGTCCGATTAACGACGCTCCGATGGCTGATGGTCAATCCATCGCGCTTACGGAAGACCAGCCTCGCGCGCTTACTCTCTCGGGGCACGATGTGGAAGGCTCCGCGCTGACCTTCGTGGTCCTGATCCCGCCGGTGCACGGCACGCTGGGTCTGGTTGAGACTGCGTCGGCCAACACCGCGAGCGTCACTTACCTCCCTGGACTTGATTACCATGGCAGCGACTCTTTCACCTTTGAGGTTTCAGATGGGGAACGCGTTTCCATCCCGGCCTTGGTTGCGCTGGAGATCGCCGCGGTTGACGATCCTCCGATCGCGGTGGCGCAGAGCTTCGTCCAATCTCAGGACACGGCGTTCCGCTTCACCCTGACGGCGACCGATGCCGACAACGACCCGATCACGTATCAGATCCTGACCTACCCCACGCGGGGCGTTCTGAGCGGAGTGGCACCGAATTTCACCTATACGCCTCAGTCGGGTGACCGTGGAACCGTTACCCTAACCTTTACGGCCACCGATGGACGTCTGACGTCCGAGGCCGCGACAATTACGTTCACCATGATGGCGGTGAACCAGGCCCCCGTGGCGATGGCAGTGGCGCCGGTAACGTTGGATGAAGACAGCACCGCAGCGGTGACGCTCGTCGGAAGCGACTTTGATGGCGACGGGTTGAGGTTTCAGGTGTTGGACCACCCGACGGGTGGATCGCTCGGCGTGATTGCGCCCGCCGCAGATAACACCGCGACCGTCCTGTATACACCGACACCGAACGAATTTGGAACGGATTCCTTCAGTTTCTGGGTGAGTGACGGCGCGCGCGATTCCAATCGTGTGACCGTCTCGTTGGTGATCCGTCCGGTGAATGATGTGCCGATCGCCGCTGCCCAGGCTTTTACGCTATCCGAAGATGCGACCGTCGGGATCGTGTTGGCCGCGACGGACGCCGACGGAGATCTTTTGTCGTATGTGGTTCTGACCCCACCCGCGAATGGTTCGCTGACCGGCGTGGCTCCGCATCTCACGTATTTCCCGGCCCTTAATTATTCTGGCTCCGACGGTTTCACCTGGAGTGCACGTGATCCATCTTTGGGAGAATCCGGCCCGGCGACGGTTTCGCTCCTGATCCTGCCGGTAAATGATGCTCCGATCGCGACGAGTGCGGAAGTCGGAACCGACGAAGACGTACCGGTGAGGATTACGCTAACCGGGAGCGATGTTGATAGCACTGTTCTCACATATCGCATTTTGACGCCGCCGCGCTACGGAACTTTGAGTGGTGTGATTCCGCACCTGACCTATACCCCCGAATGGGATTTTGCGGGATCGGACCGGTTTACGTTCAAAGTGACCGACGGGGCATTGGCCGACTCAGACGTGGCGACAGTTGCGATTGTGGTCAGGCCCGTGGACGACCCTCCAGTCGTCAATGCCGGAGCTGATCAGGCCGTGATGCTGCCGGCGTACGCTTCATTGGTTGGCGTGGTGACAGATCCGGATGGCCCCATCCCGGTGCTCACGTGGTCGATGCTCAGTGGATCGGCGGCAGTGGAGTTTGAGAATGCCGATGCGGCGGTTACGAGGGTGGCGTTCCCGGCCGCGGGGATTTACACTTTGCGGCTTACGGCGACGTCCGGAGGGGGTTCGGTGAGCGATGATATTCGAGTTACGGTGAGCGCATCAACGCTTGCGTTTCGGACTTACACCACGAGCGCGGACTTTGCTCTTGGATCGAGTAGTAACGTAAGTACCGCGGTATCCGATCAACTTCAGCTGAGGGATGAAGCCGCTCCTGGGAATTTTATCTGGGTCGCGGTCTCAAGCAAGGGGACGATTGTTAAGATCAATACCCGCACCGGAAAGGTTGAAGGCGAATATAAGACAGCACCGGATGGGCAGCCACGGGATCCGTCGCGTACGACCGTCGATTTGCAGGGGGCCGTCTGGGTGGCTAATCGAGCGGGAAACTCGATCGTTCAGATTGGCTCGGTGGAATCGGGTCTTTGGATCGATAAAAACGGAAATGGCCAGCCCGATACCTCAATCGGATTGGGCGATATCCGGGGGTGGAGCAACGTGAGTGGATCAGACACGGACGGGGGTATATTGACCGCGGAAGACGAGTGCATTATCCGCTATGTGCGCGTATCGGCGAGTGGCACCCGGCACCTCTCTGTCGACCCGAGGAATAATATTTGGGTCTCGGGTGTCAGCGGTGCTGCTGCCCGGACGTTTGATTTAGTGGATGGTCGCACGGGCTTGATTCTCCGCCGGGAAGGACCCGTCGGGTACGGTGCTTACGGTGGGTTGATCGACCGGTCCGACGTGCTTTGGTCGGCTACGGCCGGTTCCCTCCTGCGTTGGGAAACACGGCTTCCGCTGAGCGGCCCGAACGGAGAGAGTTGGTCAACGCTGGCGGGGAGTGGGAACCTCTATGGTCTTGCGCTCGGACCGGACGGCTACGTCTGGTGCTCCACTGCTGGCGCTGGTCTGGTCCACAAATATGCGCCGTCCGGGGTGTTGGTGGCGAGTTACGGGCAAGGGCATAGCCAGGCGCAGGGACTTGTGGTTGATCACCGGGGGCATGTCTGGATAGCGCACGGATTATCGGCGAGCACGGTCGGTCATCTGCGGTCTGACGGAACATTCCTCGGTAACGTGACCGTGGGATCTGGACCGACGGGAGTCGCGGTCGACGCCGATGGGAAGATCTGGGCGACCAACCATAACGCCGGAACGGTGTCGCGGATCGATCCGGATTCCGGTCCCGTCGGGTCTGACGGCGTCACACCGATTGGAACGGTGGATTATACCACGGCTTATTTAGGCGGGACCGTCTATAATTATTCGGATATGACCGGAAATAATCTGTCCGCACCGCCGCTTGCCGGCGTCTGGACGGTTATCTACGATAGTGAAAAGCCGGCTACTCATTGGGGAAGTATCAATTGGCATGCACAGATCGTTGATGACGGTAAACTCGGCATTACGGTCGCCAGCAGTTCGGATGGCATTGCCTTCAGCCCCTGGCGGACAGGGGTGCGTGGCGTGGATCTGGATGTTCCATCCGGCCGCTACCTCAAGGTGAATGTCCTGATGCAGCGGTCGTCATCCGGATATAGTCCTTCACTCCATGATTTGACGATAGGTGAACAGGGTTACCTGCCGGCGTATCCGTTTAATCAGGTCCCGGTAATCGAGGCCTCCGGGTTCCAAGTGGCGGCCGACGGCGTAGAGGCGCGGCTCAGCGCCAAAGTGATGGATGATGGCCTCCCGCATCCATCCAACCTGTCGTACACGTGGAGCAAGCTCAGCGGTCCAGGAGCGGTGTCGTTCGACGAACCCACGCGGACCGATGCCGCGGCTTCCTTCTCGGAAAAAGGAAGCTACATCCTGCGCCTGAGTGCTACCGATGGCGCGGGTAGGGTTGATCGTGATGTTACGGTTCTGGCGAACACGCCGCCCACCGCCAATGCCGGGCCGGATCTCCGTGGGAGGAACGCGGGTTCAACGCTTGTGCTCCGCGGCTCCACCTATGATGACGCGGCAAATAGTGGAACGTTCATTACCCAATGGCGGCAGATCGCCGGACCAGCGGTGGCGACCTTTGCAGATGGAGCGTCGCCGACCAGCAGTGTTACTTTTCCCGCGGTCGGGACCTATGTTCTCGAACTGAGTGCGGACGACGGGTGGGCGGTTTCACGCGATACTGTGACGGTGCGGGTGGGGCCGTTGTCGTCTCCCGACGCTCCGACCGACATGGCTCTATATTGGCCCTTCGACGAGGGCTCGGTGGACGTAGTCCGCGGCCAGGTCGCGCGGTTATGGCGCGGAGCGTCTCTTAGCCAGGCGCAGGTTGCGCGGGGTGTGCATCTGGATGGGATCGATGACTTCGCCAGCATAATCGCGCATTCGGATCATGACCTTGGGTCATCGAGTGCCGGAATGACGATCGAGTTTTGGTTTCAGCCTCAGGTTAACCGCGATGGGATGATTCTTTCCTGGGGCGAGGCAGGGACTCCCGGTCTGGCAGTTTATCAAACGGATGCAGGGCGCGAACTCGAGGTAAACTTTCGGGAGCGGGCCAATGGTGGCGATCGCGGGCTTCGCACGGTCGGCCGTTTGATGGTACCCGGACAATGGGTGCATCTGGCGATCACTCATGATCGCAGCACGGGCACTGCCGTCCTTTATATAGACGGAAATGTTCATCGTACCGCTGCGGTTGGAAGTGCCGCGGTCCGCACGCAATTCCCTTTGGTTCTTGGCCGCGCCGCCTGGGACGGAACGTCGCACTGGGCGGGTGTACTTGATGAGGTGGCGTTCTTCCATCGACCGCTTGGCTTTGCGGAAGTGAATGCCCTCTTTGCGAATGGAACCGTTGGCCGCAACTCCGTAGCTGCGGGCCTCGCACCCGTGGCGAACGCTGGTCCGGAAGTGCGGCTCCGGTCGATATCTGAAATCGGTTCTCTGGCGGGTATAATGACGGACGATTCCCCAGTAGAACTCAAGGCCGCGTGGTCGGTGATGAGTGCTCCCGCGGGTGGTCAGGTGCAGTTTGCGGCGGGAAGCGCCGCAGCCACCACGGCAACTTTTAGTGCTCCCGGCACGTATCTCCTAAAATTGGACGGGGAAGATTTCAACTGGATGGCGCGGCCTGACTTCGTCGCGGTACGCGTCGCGACGACTGCAGCTGAACCATCTGCCGGTCTGGTCGCGTGGTGGCCGGCAGACGGAAGTGTCCATGAAGTCATCGGAGGCACTGCCAAGGTGGAGCTTCTCCAGGGAGCGTCGTTCGGTCCCGGCCGCGTAATGCAGGCGTTCTACTTTGATGGCGTTGACGACCATGGTCGAATCAAGGCGAGTGCGGATATCGACGTCGGCGCATCGGCGTCTGGAATGACGATTGAGTTTTGGGTGAAGCCTACGGCCTTGCGCGACGGCTCTATCCTTTCATGGGGAGCTCCGGGACTGCCGGGCGTATCCATTTATCAGTACGATGCGGGCCGCGCGATTGACGTTAATCTGCGCGATCGGACTTCCGGTGCTGATTGGGTGGCGAGTACCGGGCGCATTCTCATTCCCGGGGCCTGGACCCATTATGCGGTGACCTATGATCGCCCCTCGACTTGGGTGACAGTATACGTGAATGGCATCGTCGTCCGCCGGACTCAACTGCCGTCACGTGAGGTCCGCACCCAGTATGATCTCGTCTTCGGTCGCAACGCGTGGGATCCCGGCGCAGCCTGGAGTGGCGCTGTGGACGAGGTCACACTCTATCAGCGGGCGCTGACTCAAGCGGAACTCGCTCGTATTGTCGAAGCCGGAGTTGACGGAAAGCTATTGCCGGGCGCCAAGGCGGCGCTCGGCGCCGATGCCGGGCCCGACCTCGACCTGGTTTTGACCGGAGTTCCGGTTGCTCTTGGCGGAGCCATCACCGGTGAAGGCCGAGCGGGTGGAGTACCGGCCGTGCTGTGGAGTGTGAAACATGCGCCGGATTCTGGCCTGGTGAATTTTTCCGCCGCGACGAACGTCGCGACCGGGGCAGTATTCTCAACTCCTGGTTTATACGTCCTTCAGCTCTCTGTTCGCGACGGGATCGCGTTGCCGATATCGGATACGAAGGAAGTTCGCGTGGGTGTTACCCATGCTGCGGAGCCGTTGAACGGAATCTCCGCGTGGTGGTCTGGCAATGGGCATCCCCGGGAAATGATTCAGGGCGGGCAGGATATCCGCTTTGTGAATCCGGAGGGATATGCCGCGGGAAAAGTTTCGCAGGGGTTTGTTTTTGGTGCGGTGGCCAACGGCCGGGCGGAGGTGCCGGCGCATCCTCAGCACGATATTGGAGGGTCGGATACCGGTTTCTCCATTGAGTTCTGGATGCAGCCGGCGGCGCTCAGTGATGGAATGATTCTCTCCTGGGGAGCACCGAACCTCCCCGGGCTCGCGATCTACCAGCACGACGGGGGGCGTGCGATCGATGCGAACCTGCGTGAACGTCATACGGGTGGCGACTGGAGCATTACCACTCCCCGGCTATTAGCAGCCGGTACGTGGTCCCACTATACTCTCACCCATGATCCCGGTGCCAACGTGGCAACTGTCTATCTCAATGGTGTGGTTGTCCGCCGCAGCTCGCTGCCGGCGCGCGCCATCCGTACCCAGTACGATTTGTCCTTCGGCCGTAATGCCTGGGATCAGAGCTTTGGCTGGAGCGGAGTCCTCGATGAGGTGACGCTTTACCGCCGCGCTCTCTCTCAGGCGGAAGTGATCGGCCAATATCAGGCCGGTAGCTTTGGGAAGACCTTGCCACACGGGAATCGGCCACCGGTGGTTGACGCCGGTCCCGATCTTGATCGGATTCCGGTCGGGACTGCAGTCTCGTTGGCTGGAGTTGTTCAGGATGATAATCTCCCCTTTGGGCCGCCGGCGATCCTTTGGACAGTGACCCACGGGCCAGGCGCCGTTACGTTTGCCAACGCCACCGCCGCGAACACGGCGGCCGTTTTCGACAGTGCCGGGCTATATATACTCAAGCTGGCAGCGCACGACGGCCTGAACGCGCCCGTTTCCGGCACCAGGGAGGTGCGGGTCGGAATTACGAATTCAGCGGAGCCCTCGAGCGGAATAGTCGCGTGGTGGCCGGGTAATGGCCATCCGCGTGAAATCATCCAGGGCGGTCATGATGTGCAGTTCGTGAACGGTGAGGGATTCGCCGCAGGCAGGGTTTCGCAGGGTTTTTATTTCCATGCGGTCGGCAATGGCCGAGCCGAAGTTTCGGCTGCCCCGGCGATTGATATTGGCGCGTCAGCCGCGGGCTTCACGGTCGAGTTCTGGGCTCAGCCCAGCCAACTCAGCGATGGAGCGATCTTGTCGTGGGGAGCGCCGAACACTCCCGGGTTGACCATTTATCAAATCGACGCGGGCCGCTCGATCGAAGCGAATCTCCGGGAGCGCGCCACGGGTGCGGACTGGTCGATTCGAACTCCGGTTGGACTCACTGCCGGTACGTGGATCCACTACGCGCTCACCTTTGACCGGGTCTCGGAGTGGGCGACCCTTTATCTGAATGGGCTGGTGGTGCGACGGGCTCCATTGCCGGCGCGTGCCGTGGCGACGCAGCACACGCTGTCCTTTGGACGAAATGCGTGGGACCAGGCATTCGGGTGGAAAGGGATTTTGGATGAGGTCGCGCTTTACAATCGTCCTTTGAGTCAGAGTGAGTTGCAGGGCATTTTTCTATCGGGCGCCTTCGGGAAGATTCCGCCGGATGACAATCTTCCACCCGTCGTCGATGCGGGTCCGGACCTAAATAATATTGTCGTAGGAAACGCCGTCTTATTGCGCGGGATGATTCTGGATGACGGTCGTCCCAATGGTGCACCGGTCAGCAAATGGAGTGTCCTTCACGCGCCGGCCACAGCGGTCGTCACGTTTGCTGATGGATCCAGTCCCACGACTACGGCTACGTTCTCCGCGGCTGGCTTATATCGTTTGCAACTCACAGTTACCGATGGCCTCACGCTGCCAGTAGCCGACGCCAAGGAAGTTCGTGTCGGACTGCTTAACACGGTGGCGCCTCCATCTGGCATCGCAGCATGGTGGTCGGGTAACGGGCATCCACGCGAGTTGATCCACGGAGGGCACGATATTCAGTTCGTGAACCCGGAGGGATATGTCGCCGGTAGAGTGGCGCAGGGCTTTTACTTCAATGCGACGAATGAAGGTCGGGCAGATGTCCCGGCGCATTCGGATCTGGATATCGGAGCATCGGAGACGGGCTTCAGTATAGAGTTTTGGTTGAAACCGACGGCTGTGGCGGATGGCTTGATGCTGTCGTGGGGCGCACCCGGATTGCCAGGTCTCGCGATCTATCAATACGATGCCGGGCGAGCCATTCAGGCCAACCTGCGCGAGCGCGTCAGCGGCGCTGATTTTGGACTAACTACTCCCCACGTGATCGTCGCTGGTGGGTGGACGCATTACGTCCTTACTTATGACCGTATCGGCGCAGTCGCGCGCGCCTATATTAATGGCGCTTTGGTCACGAGTGGCGACTTGCCGTCCCGCGCGGTGCGGACCCAGTACCAGCTTTCCCTTGGCCGTAATGCCTGGGACCCGGGCTCTCCATGGCGCGGAGTGCTTGACGAGATCTCTCTTTACAAACGGCCATTGTCTGCTGCTGAAATTATGGGTCTCTTCCAAGCAGGCGAAGCTGGGAAAGCGCCACCAGCTTCAGCCTACGGCTCTCCGATTGTGGCCATGGTGGAGCCCTCGCCGGGCACAGCTGTCGGGATTGGAAAACCTGTTATTTTGCTCGCCCTCGCCGCTGATTCTGATGGTGGAATTTCCCGGGTCGAGTTCTTCGATGGCGAGATTAAGCTCGGCGAGACTTCGGTAGCGGAGCCGGGCCGGCCGACTGCTTTCGCGTTTACTCTGGGTGGCGGATTCACCACTCTCGGGCGACATACCGTGAGGGCGCGGGCGATCGACCCGTCGGGACTCGGCACGTGGTCCGAAGCTGTTGTGCTTGAGGTTGCCGCCGTGTTGCCATCGGTGGCGATCACGACTCCGCTGAACCATACGGTCGTGGGTGCCGGGTCTGCGCTGACTCTGGAGGCTAACGCCTCGTACCCACTTGGAGCCATTGTCCGGGTCGAATTTTATAATGGTTCAAGCAAACTGGGTGAGGCGATCGTCGGGTCAGGTTCCTCCTTCCGTTTGACTCTCGCCAACGGTTTAGCACCCGGTGTTCATTCGCTCAAAGCTCGTGCGGTGGCTCAGGATGGACGAGCCGCGTTTTCGGCGGGCGTGAGCGTCACCGCGGCCGCTGACACAACGCCACCCGTCGTTGTCCTGACCGCGCCCGTGGCCGGTGCGACAATTTATGCGAACCAGACGCTGACAATGACTGCCCTTGCTATCGACGCGGATGGGAGTATTGCCAAGGTGGAGTTTTATGTGGGTCCCACGAAGATTGGGGAAGACGCTACTTTTCCCTATAGTACTACGCTCGTGGAAGGGCTTTCACCGGGCAGCTATTCATTACGCGCGCGCGCGACCGACAATGGCGGCCTGAGTACGTTCTCCGAAGCCGTCACCGTGGCGACCGTGACGTCCGCACCAGTTTTGGCGGCTTTGCTCAGTGCGCCATTGGACGACACGCGCATCACTGGACCGATCTCAGTCACCGGCGTTGTCGGGAGCGCCGCCCTGCAATCGTGGGCCATTGACTACCGACTCAAGACGGCAGAGGGAGTCCCGGGCGAGCCGTGGATATCAGCAGCGACCGGGACAGCGCCCGTAGGAACGCCGGCGGCTGGGAGCATTCCCGCGATCCCCGGTGTCCTCGGCACGTTTGATCCAACGCGGCTGATTAACGGAATTTACGAGCTTCAACTCCGCGCGACGCAGACGACGGGCGTTATCACGACGGTGGGTCCGATTCCCGTCCTGGTCGAGGGCAACATGAAGATCGGCGCATTCAGCGTGGCGTTCGAGGACCTTAAAATACCGGTAGCCGGTATTCCTATTACCATTACGCGGATGTACGACAGTCGGGATGTGAGGGTTGGGGACTTTGGTCCTGGCTGGCGTTTGGGGCTCAATACCGTCCGGGTGCAGAAGAACCGGCACCTGGGCAACGCGTGGTGGCAGACACCGCAGTCGGGCTCGGGAATTCAGTTCTACGACGTGCTGCCGCAGCGGGACCGCGTCGTCTCGGTGGTGATGCCGGATGGCGTCACGCACCGCTTTCGCGCGGGTGCACTTGTGAAGAATCGCGACGGTGATCCCGACGACCGTTCATTCGCGGTGGTGGTGAAGCGTGGAAAATACCGATTCTATCCGATCGGCGATACCACTTCGGTCCTGGAGCCGTTGGACACGGATAACCAGTTGGCGGAGGATTTCTATATTGGAGGGACGAACGAACAGGATCTCAGTGTCGATGAGTTTGGATTCCAACCCTTCAACCCGTCGCGTTATCGACTCACGATCGCCGACGGCACTCGCTACACGCTCGATGAGGCGATCGGGTTGATCGAGCTGCGTGATCTTGATGGTAACTCGCTTCTCCTCAATCGCGATGCCGCAAGGCGAGTCACCGGGGTTACAACGACGCAGAACGCAGCAGGCGGAGCCATTACGCGCAGCATCAGCATCATCCGGGATGGTTCCGGTCGCGTGGATTATATTCGCGATCTTGCTGGGAAGGATCTTGATTATATTTACGACGGGCAAGGACGCCTTGAAGCCTTCGTTGATCGTGGAAATCAAGCGACGCAGTTCCGCTACGAGAACCCCTTGTTTCCGTATTACCTGACCCGCATCGTCGATCCGCGGGGAGTGGCGGCGTTGCGAAATGAGTACGATGGAGGCGGAAAACTGATCAGCCAAACCGACGCCGACGGGAAAGTGACGGTATTTGCCCGGGGGCTTGATGCCACAGGACGGTTCGAAAAGGTGACGGACCGCCTCGGTCATGCGACGACGTTTTACTATAATGAACGCGGGGACGTGACGTTGAAGATTGATCCACTCGGAGCGGAGACGCGATTCGATTACTGGCCGGACAGCGAGCGACTCAAGTTTGAGACGGACCATTACGGCAACGTCAAAGCCAGCGCCTACGACGTGCGCGGGAACGTGATCGTCGAGACGACGGGCGCCAGTCGAACGGATGACCCTGCGAATCCGTTATCCGGATACGTTAGCCGGACCCTCTACAATGCGCGCGGGGGGCCGACCCAAATGACCGATGCCGCCGGGCGGGTGCAGACCTTCGCGTACGATCCTGTGACCAACAACGTTCTAAGCCATACGGCGGCTCCTGACGCGGTTAACGCGTTGCCCGGGGATCGAACGATCTATACGTACCACCCCGACGGATCGCCCCACACAATCACCGATGCGCTCGGGAATGTAACGAGCCACAGCTACGAGTATGGACTGGCCGATGCAGCGTATCCCGCGGCGGTAAAACGTACGGTCGTGACCGTGGTAGACCCGGCAGGCGTGAGCGGTTCGGACCGCGAGAATGTCACGCCCACGGTGCTACGGACGACCCGTGCGTGGTTCGACGTGCAGGAGAATCAAATCGCCTCGGAGGTCTCGCGAATTCAGCCCGATGGCGCGGCTGACAAAATTGTGACCCGAAATTTTTTTGACGCGGAGAATCGCGTACGGGCCACACTGTCGCCTGACGGTCGGGTGACCGAAACCAGATACAATACGTTCGGGGCGCAGGAGAAGACGGTCTGGTGGAGAACGTGGGGAGAATTTGCGGCCGATCCGCGCGACGATTTCCAGGCTCGTGTGACCTCCTACGGTTACGATGCCCGGGGTAACCAGATTTTGGTGACACATCCTGATGGCGCGACCGGGGCGGCGGGTTTCGACCTCGAGAATCGCAAGATCTGGTCGCAGGATCGGCGTGGCCAACGGACCTACTTCGTCTACGACGCAGGCGGGAGGCTGCG
>CAYVDZ010000036.1:0-16142 GCA_964450575.1 uncultured Opitutus sp. | reverse complement strand
AGATGGGGCGTTTGATACGACTGGCCGCCGTTGGCCGTGACGGCTTCATAGCCGAAGTCGTCGGCCATGATGAGGATGATATTGGGTTTGCGGTCGGCGCCCTGCAGGCTCGCGCTGAGCGCGACGGTGAGGGCGAACGCCGCGGAGAGCAGCGAGGTACGGCGAGAGGAGTGGGGGGAAGTCATGGTTTTGATCCTGCGTCTTTCTGTTTTCGTTTTCCCTTCTTTGCCGGATTGGCGGCTTGGGTCGGGGTGGTCTCTGCACCGGTTTTCATGGTCGGCATCGCTGCGCCCACGTCGGTCCGCCAGGTGGCTAGTTTAGCGCGCAGCGCCTGCGTCTGCGCTGGCGACTGCTGGGCGAGATTTCGGGTTTCCCCGATGTCGTCACGGAGATTATAGAGTTCAACCGCGCCGGTTTCGAAGAACTCCATGAGCTTGAAATCGCCAGCGTGAATCACGCCGACCGGAGACGTGCGCCAGCCTTTCTCATGCACGTACGATTCCAGATAACCGGGAAAGTGCCAGTAGATCGCTTCGCGAGCCCACGATGCCCGCGGGTTCTTCAGTACGGAGGCGAAGCTGGTGCCGTCGAGTTGATAACCGCTGCGCGCCGTGCCGCCGGCAATCGCCAGGAAGGTAGGATAAATATCCACATGCGCCACGGGCACGTCGCTCGTGCTTCCGGCGGGCACCGAGCCCGGCCAGCGCACAATGAACGGAACGCGAATGCCGCCCTCATAGAGCGTGCCCTTGCCACCGCGTAGGGGGGTGTTGTCGGTGAAGCCTTTTTTCTCCGACGGAGCCTCGGTGCGATGGTAGCCGCCCAAGCCGCCGTTGTCGGAGGAGAAAATGATCACAGTGTTGTCCGCGAGTTTCAGTTCCTCGAGCTTGGCGACGATCCGTCCGACGCTTTCATCCACACTCTGCACCATGGCGGCGTAGGTAGCATGCCAGTGGTTGCCTTTCGCGGGTTTCTTTTCCCAGGCGGCGACGTAGTCCGCCTTGCCCTGGATGGGCGTGTGCACGGCGAAGTGCGGCACATAGAGGAAGAACGGGTGATCCCGATGCCGGGCGATGAAATCGACCGCGCGGTCCGTCAGGAAGTCAGCGAAGTACTGACCGTCCGGATACTCGGCTGGGGGAATGGTGGTGAAATTGAAGTGCTTGTTGTCCGAAACAAGCGCCTCGTCGAAGCCGCGCTGGCGCGGGTGGTGGCCCTCGTCATTACCGAGATGCCATTTGCCAAACATCCCCGTGGCATAACCGGCGGCCTTCAGCGCTTGGGGCAGGATGAACTTATCGAGCGGGAGCTGGGTGGTGTTCGCCGGCACGTTCATTTTCCGGTCGACCGCCTCGCCCCGTTCGAGGGTATTCACCGTATATATACCCGTGCGCGGAGCATATTGGCCGCTCATCAAAACCGCCCGGGTGGGGGCGCAGTTCTGGGAGTTATAGTAACGCAGCATCCGCATTCCCTGCTGCGCGAGGCGGTCGATGTGGGGTGTTTCGTAATACGTCGAGCCCTGGCAGCCGAGATCGGTCCAGCCCAGGTCATCCGCGAGGATGTAGACAATATTGGGCTTGGCCACGGTGGCGGCATTGGCGGCACTGGCCGCGACGCCAGCAAGACCGAGCAACCCGGCGAAAAGAGAGAGGAACTTCATGGGATCGGAGTGATACAGGCATTCCTGCCTGGAGGTTTTTAAAAGCGACTGACAGGAATAACTGTGTCACACGGGCGAACGTTACTCTTCGCCGGTCTGCTTCTTCCCCTTTTTCGCCTTCTGAGCCGGAGCGGCGGAGCCCGCGGGTGGCGGCGCGATGTTCGCGATCAGTCGGGGCACGTAGGGGTTGAACCGATCGTCGGGAGAGGGCCCGGTGGGGCTCATCGTGCGCACGAGGTCATGCAATGACGCGGCTTTGTTCCCCAGGGCTTCGATCGCACTGAGGGCCGACATGGCGACGAGGATCCCGTTCTTTGCCGGAGGAGCCAGTTCCCGCAGCACCGCGAGCGAGGGAGTGAGGTCCGCCGGAGCACCGTAGCCGGCGAGCGCTTGAGCGGCGACGATCCGCACTTCGGGCGAAGAGTCCTTGAGCGCGGCGCGCAGGCTCGGCGTGCCGCGGGTGACGCCCTCTTTGCCGCGCATCAGGAAACCGAGGGCCGCCCAATAGCGAACGGCGCTATCGGAATCCGACATGAGTTTCTCAAGTTGCGGCACCGCACTGGGCTCGAGCCGCGAGGCCAGGTCGGCGGTCGCCACGATTTTCTCCAACGGGTACTTCGCGGGATCGCGGGCCATATCATACGGCGTACTGCCTTGGGCCCTGGCGTGCATTTCAGCCTCGGGCAGGAAGGTCACGTCGCGGATCGCTTTAAGATGGGCCTGCTGCGCGGTGCGGAGTTTTTCCAGGATGGCGCGGTGTTGCGCCGAACCGGCGAGGTTGCGGACTTCGTCCGGATCGTTCTGCAGGTCGTAAAGTTCCTCGGGCGCCTTCGGAGTGCGCCAGAAGATCGATTGAGCGTCGTTGGTCTTACCTTGTTCGAAGAGTTGGTGCCAAAGACGGGTGGTGGGAGTCTCGAATTGATAACTCACCTTCTGCGCTTGCGATACGTGCGGGTAGTAATTGCGCAGGTATACATAACGGCCGTCCGTCACGCTGCGGACATTATCCATGCGTTCATCCATGCGCCCGCGGGAGCCGAAGAGGTACGGCTGCGGCTCGGTCTGATGCGGACCGGCGAACGCCTGACCCTGCATCCAGGTGGGCGGACGAATGCCGGCGATGCTCAGGACCGTGGGCGCAAGATCGACGAAGCTTACAAGCCGGTCGGACTTCCCGCCGGCCTTGTATTCTTTAGGTGCGAGATGCTGCCACTTCTGGGGAAAGTAAACGACGAGCGGCACGTGCAAACCCGAGTTGGAAGGCCAACGCTTGCTGCGCGGCATGCCGCTGCCGTGGTCGCCGTAGTAAAACACGATGGTATCATCGGTGAGTCCGGCGTCGGCGACTTCCTTGAGGCGTGCTCCGGCATCGGCGTCCGCTTCGCTGACTTTGTCGTAGTACTGCGCCCAATCCTGACGGACTTCCGGGATGTCCGGATGGTAGGCCGGCATGCGCATCTTGGCGGGATCGGCGATCTGCCGGTGCGGACGGGTGCGAATCTGGCTTTCGTGACTCTTGGTGGAATTGAAGATGGCGAAAAACGGTTTTCCGTTCCGATCGCGCCAGTGGGCTTTGGCCGAGGACTCATCCCAGGTGCCCTCGGGTTTTTCCACATTGTAGTCCTCCTTGCTATTATTGGTGGCGTAGTAGCCGACCTCCCGGAGAAACTGCGGATACATCTTCGTGCCGGCGGGCATCGGCACCATTGAGCGCATATGTACGCCGCCGGTGCTGGTCGAATACATGCCGGTGATGATGGCGGTGCGGGCGGGAGCGCAGACCGGATGGACGGACCACGCGCGCTTGAAGAGCATGCCCTTGGAGGCGAGCGCATCCACGTTCGGAGTACGGGCATTGACATCACCATAACTGCCCATCTCGGGGCCGTGGTCCTCGCTGGTCAGCCAGAGGATATTCGGGCGATCGGCCGCAGCGGCGCGAACGCCGCAGAGCACAGGCAGCGCCAGGAGGGCGGCGCGGAGAAGAAAGGGCAGGCGCAATTTCATATAAGGAAGGAATCAGCTAAATGTATATTGAGGGGGCGGGGCGGACGCTCGGATTATTTAACGCTCAGCAGATAACGCTGCATCCGGTCGGCGGGTTCAACGAGTTTGAGATCGCGTACCATGCTCTGCACGCGGGTGATTGGCGCGTGGCCGGCCCGCCACATGTATTCGAGGGTGTTGAGGGCTTCGTGGGCTTGGGGGCTTTTCACGATTTCGGCGAGCGTCGCCAGGGCGGCGTTGCTTTCGCCATGATAACCGAGCGCTTCGGCGGCGACGATGCGGACGTCGGCATAGTCGTCCCGCAGCAGAGCGACGAGCCGGTCCTTCGCCGGGGCGGACTTCTCCTGCAGGATGAGGCAGCCGAGGGCGCCCCAGTATCGGATAACTGGATGCGGATCATCGAGCGCGGTGCGCAGAGCGGGGAGCTGACCGGCATCCCGCGAGGTGGCGCGATCGGCAAGATCGACGATGCGCTCGATCGGATACGCGGAGCTCTGCGCGTAGTCGTAGATCGTTTTATCGCCGGCCAGGCGCGGAAACATCCCTTCGGGAATAAAACCGGTGTCACGCGTCGCGATGATATCCGCGCGGAGTTTCCGCTGCAGCGCGGTGCGTTTGGCCGCGTGCTGCGGGTCGGCGACGAGGTTGCGCAGTTCGTGCGGGTCACCGGCGAGGAGATAGAACTCCTCCGCCGGTTTTGGTTTCCAATAGGCCGACTGAATTTCGTTCGTCCGCCCGGCGGTGAATTCCGCGTACCACGAACGCATGCTGGGCTGCACTTCAAACGGATACGAGTACTGCTGGCCCCACGGGCGATGCGGCGAGTAGTTGCGCACGTAGCGGGCTTCGCGATCGCGGACAGCGCGGACGGTGTCGTAGCGTTCGTCCATCCGGCCCCGATACAGGAATACATGGTCGCGCGGCGCGGCTTTTTTCTCACCGAGGAAGGCCTTTCCTTCGTAGTGCTCCGGAATCGGTGCGCCGATCAAGCTGAAGAAAGTAACCGGAAAGTCCACAAAGCTAACGGGATCCTCGACCCAACCTCCGGGTTTGACGGGAGCGAAATGAGCCCACTTCGGCGGCAGGCGAATAATCAGCGGCACGCGGGTGCCCGAATCGTGGATATTGCGTTTGCCGCGGGGAAGCGCGCCACCGTGGTCACCACAGTAAAAGACAATGGTGTCATCGGCCAAGCCCGCCTGCTCGAGCTCCGCGAGTAGGGCGCCGGCCTCCCCGTCCATGATCGTCATCTGATCGTAGTAGTTCGCCCAGTCGCGCCGGATCTCGGGCGTGTCCGGGTGGTACGGAGGCAGCACGATCTTTTCCGGCGCGATGCGAAACGTGGTCTTGCCGCTCTTCGGGGCGACCTGGCTTTCGTGACTCGAACCGAGATTGAAGACGGCGAAGAACGGCTGGCCGGGTCCGCGGTTGCGATAGTGCGCCTGGTTGCTGCTCGCGTTCCACGGCTGGGGGTTGCCGGCGATGTTGTAGTCGGTCTTCGCGTTGTTGGTCGCGTAATACCCGGCCGCCCGGAGATGTTCGGGATAAAGTTTAAACTCCGCGGGAATGCGCACCCGGCTGCGATGATTATGCACCCCGAGTGACGTCGCGTACATTCCGGTGATCAGCGTGCTGCGCGCGGTTGAGCACACCGGTGCGTTGGCGAACGCGTAGCGATAACGCAGGCCTTGCGATGCGAGCGCATCGAGGTGAGGCGTTTGCGCCTGGGGATCGCCATAACTGCCGAGATACGGACTGTTGTCCTCGCTGGTGATCCAAAGAATGTTGGGCCGATCGGCCCCTCGAAGCGGCTCCGTCGCAAGGGCTCCGATCGCCGCCACTATCTCCACGAATCCATGGAACCAGCGGCGTCGCGGCCGGAGTTTGGAGCTTGGTCCCGCGGCGGGCAGCACTGGATCGTGCGCCAAAGGGTGGACGGTGGGCCGCGGGGCCAAGTCGGAAGAAACGTCGTCGAATGACATAGGGTTAAAAGGGCGCGGTCGCGACATCCCGAGGGGCGGGGTGATCGGACAGAAAATGAGCAGTGAGCCGAAGGCGTGCGGCGTCCCGTCGAAAACAGGAAGCATCATTCAAAGCGGACTCGGGCGAGATCGTGCTGGTTGCACTTTAGCAACGCGCAAGGCGACACCTGAACCCGCTTTTAGCCAGCGGAGGGCGCAACCCTAACGAGCCGGGACTGTTTTTGTAGCAAAATCGTTCTGCCGGGAGAAATTGATCGGGTCGCAAGGAAACCGCGCACGGCTCGATGCCGAGCTCGTGTGACACAGGCATTCCTGCCTGTTCCGGCATCCGGAGAGACAGACAGGAATGTCTGTGTCACCTTTCAATCCCCACGAAATTGTACCACTCGCTGGGTGCGACGACCGCGGCCTCGCCCGGTGTGGTCGGGCCGGAGACGGTGCGATCCGGTGATGGGTGACCGAAACATGCGAGCGAATGATTCCGTTTCTTTACGGAGGGGAGGCGCCGTGTTAACGCCCTTGGCGCATGAACGCTTTCACCCCGTTGTATCGTCGCGTTGTCCGCTCTGCCATGGTTTGCGCCGTTGTCGGTCTGGTGGCCGGAAGGAGTTTTGTAGCTGGTTCCGAGCCCGCGCGCCATTTCCCGGCGGATGGTCCCGAAACGCCCGCCTATAGTGTCCCCGATCCGCTGATCAGCGCGAACGGGCAACGCATTACGACGGCCGAGGAGTGGACCCAGCGGCGTCGGCCGGAAGTGCTCGAACTCTTCCGGGAGCATGTTTATGGCCGCGCCCCGACGCGGGCGTATCAGCAAACGTTTAAGGTCGTGAACGAAGATCGGAACGCGATGAACGGGGCCGCGACCCTCCGGCAAGTGGCGATCACGTTATCCGCCGAGGGGAAGTCCGTGACAATCAACCTCTCGCTCTTCGTCCCGAATCACGCTCGTAAACCGGTCCCGGCCTTTCTCCTCATTTGCAATCGCTCGATCGACAACATCGATCCCACCCGCGCCAAGAAGTCTGAATTCTGGCCCGCCGAGGAAGGGATCGCGCGTGGCTACGCGATGGCGGCCTTCTTCAACGGTGATGTGGCGCCCGATAAGAAAGAGAAAGATGCGGTCCAAGAGGGCATTCACGGGGTGCTTAAATCGGAGGGCGGGTCCGACTCCTGGGGCGTGCTGGCGGCTTGGAGCTGGGGTGCGAGTCGTTGTATGGACTATTTGGTGACAGATCCGGCCATTGCCAAGGATCGGGTCGCGGTGATCGGACATTCCCGCGGGGGAAAAGCCGCGCTGTGGGCGGCCGCCGAGGATCAGCGCTTCGCGCTGGCGTGCTCGAATGACTCCGGTTGCGGAGGTGCGACCCTGCATCGGCATCGGACACCCAAGAAGGAAACGATTGCGGTGATCAACCGCAGTTTCCCGCATTGGTTCAACGCGAAGTTCAAGGACTACAACGGTCGTGAGGATGCCCTGCCGGTTGATCAACATATGCTGATGGCGCTGATCGCTCCGCGGGCCGTGGCGGTGGGCAGTGCCGAAAAAGACTTGTGGGCCGATCCCCGGGGTGAATTTCTCAGCCTGGTTCATGCACGGCCGGTGTTTCAACTCTTCGGTCAGGACGCACTCGGGCTCTGGCCGGAGATGCCGGCGATCAACGGGTCGCTGCATGGCGATCACGCGCACTATCATATCCGTGAAGGTATCCATAATCTGAATCTCGTCGATTGGACGCAGTATTGGGATTTCGCCGATCGCGTATTTCCAGGAGCAGCGGGTTCACGGGCGAAGTCCGAGTAATTCGAGGAATCTCGTTCGAGAATCACAAACGTGGGCGCCATTATGGCCGCATAATCGTTCGTAGAACCATGACCTGTTGCGCCACCAGCATACGCAGAGTCTGTGACATTAAATAAGGGAGAACTCAAAGGAGGACCTTAGTTCAGAGGCAATTGATATTGAGTGGAGTAAAAACACTCGGATTGTTTACAACATCCAAGCGGAAGACGGGATCACAAAATAAGCCTATGCGTGATCGCCACGGAGAGGGGTTGCTCATTAGGTAAACACCCTTTTCGACTCGCAGCTTTGAAATTCGTGCTCTGATCCAGTCGTCCTGCAAATAGCGGCGTATCCGGTTTCTCTCTTTCGTTTTGAGTCTACGAACGTGAATACTCTCCCGAGACCATATTTTTGACCGAAAGGGCCGGGGATGGTTTTCGTTGTCGGAACCGATTCGGCGTCGTCTGATGAAGACCGCAAACTGCAGATGGCAGAGGCGGGCCGGCGTGGCAGGAATTTTGAATCTTGAAGACGTTCGAGCGCAATTATTTGAGGGCCCCCAAACCAATCCGCCATACATGCACGGCGTGCTATTTATTTTCGCCATTGTCGCGGATGCGATCGTCGAATCCGTCACGAATTTATTCGCACAAGCCACCAACCCAATCGGGCTATTTTCGATGGCCTTGACGCGTAAAACTACACGCCTAGTGTTCAGGCGACGCGCATGTCTTCGATTACCAACGACCTTTCCGCAGAATTCCACACGATTTCTCCGCGCCTAAGCCCTTTAGTTTCTGGAGAAAAGGCCGGGATTCAGCAGGTAGGTTGAGATGCTCTGGGCGAAACTTTTACCCGCGACGCGACGAAAATCGTTCGCCTGAGCGTTTCTTTGCGGCCCTCAGCATCATTGGTGCGCGTGCGCTGCGCTCGACTTTGAGGCTTCCGTAGGCGGACTCCGGGATCTGGATCTCGCTTGGGAAGTCGAGGCAGCAAAGGATACCCTGCCGTCTAACGACTTTGTCCGATTACGGATGGAAGAATCGCTCGATTATATTCTCCGGGATTGCCCGGTTTCGAGCCGGTGGAGAAACGAGTACTCTGCATTGAAAAGCCGGCGTAATTTTCCGCGCCGGGATGATAACCAATAACCACTATGAAATCGAAGTTTCTGTTTTTTTCCACCCTGACCTTGCTGGCGTTGTTTGCCGCCGGCTGTTCCACGACCGCGAGTCGGATCCGGCAAAATCCGGAACTGTTTGCCCAGCTTGACCCGGCGCAGCAGGAGATGATTCGACGTGGCCAGGTGGCCGTGGGCTTTTCCGCTGAGGCGGTGCGACTGGCGCTCGGCGAGCCGGATCGTTTTACCCTGCGCACCGACGCGGACAGCACCAATGAAGTCTGGCATTATGTTACCTACGATACCCCGGCGGGCGTGCCGCTCTATCGCGGGTGGTATCATCGGTATTACATGTGGGGAGATCCGTTGTATCCGTATTATCTATCCGATCCCAACCGCCGGGAACGGGAGCGCTTCAGTGTTCTCTTCGCCAATGGTCGCGTCCTTGCGCTGGAACGCGAAGTGGGCCGCTAACGGAGTTCTTCTGCATTGCTTTGCCAACCCGCTGCCGGGCGGCGACCGGCAAGCCCAGCTTGGGCGCGGGCAGTCAGGTCAGAACGGGAATCCGATGGAGAACAAAAATGTTCCCGACGGATCGCCCTGACGGGGGTTGAGGTTGTGGCCGTACTCGACTCGGATCGGGCCCACGACAGTGCGATAACGTACGCCTAATCCCACCGAGACCAATGTGTCCTGAAAGGGATAGTCGGCGAGTTGTGCCGCGGTGGCCATGGCGTCCACAAACAGCACGCCGGAGATGTTCTGCACGAGCGCCTGTTCAAATTCCACACTCAGTTGGGTGTAGGCTTTTGCGCCCATGAAGCGATCGTCCACGCCGCGGGGTGCCGCTTCGCCATTGTTGTAACCGCGAATGCTGCCATCCCCGCCCGGGAAGAACCGGCGGTTCACCGGAAGCCGCTTATCGTTCTCGCCGAAGGTGGTGATGACCCTGTGGGTTGCGGCGAAATGCCACCAACGTCCCTCGCCCCACGTCATGTGGTGGGAACCGCCGAATTCAAAACGCTGATACTCGGCGCGTCCGCCCAGGAACTGACTGGCCGCCTCCGCGCGTCCGTACAGTCGGTACCCCTGGCGTGGAAGTAACGGGTTGTCCCGCCGATCACGCGTGAGCGCCACGTTGACGCTTGCCACTTCCACCTGCGTTTGGTCAACCCCACTGGTCTCGAGTTCATTATCTTCATTCCTCAGGACCTCGAAAGTATAGCCGGCCGTCGCGGTGGCACCGAGGAAACTCAGGGGCGTATCAACAGAGAGGTTAAGGCCGTATTCTTTGCGCAGGAAGGCGACCTCTTCCCGCTGCAGCCCAAAGAGGCGCGCGGTGCCGTTGATGTCTTCTCCGAAGAGTTCGGGCACCGTGTACGTATATTCGCCCCGTGAGCTCTTGAGCGATTGCGCGAGGAGCGCGCGAGTCTGGTGCGCGCGACCCCAAATATTATAGCGCCGCACCTCCACTCCGGCCCGCAGTTGTTCGTAGGTGTTGTAGCCGGCGAGCACATTCACCTCGAGCTCCCGGCCGGGCTCCACGGAGAACACCGCGTCCCGCACGGCGCCGTCCTCCGGTTCGAGTTCCAGGTCGATTCGCTCGAAGATTCCCAAGCGTGACATCCGATAACGTGCCCGCTCGAGTTCGAGCAGGTTGAGCGGCTCGCCCGGTTCGTTTTCGATGCGCCGGTCGAGGACCGATTCCCGAGTCTTCTCCAGACCTTTATAGCGAATCTCGCCCAGCGTGACCGGTCGCCCGGGATCGACCTGCACGATGATGGGGACGATGCGCTCGTCCGGGTTCGCGCCCGGCTCGGGCTGCGGGTGCGAGACCTGTACGCGCACGTCCGGGTATCCAGCTGCCAGATACGCTTTGCGCAACCCGGCGGAAACGTCCTGTTCAACCGACTCCGTCCACGGAATGCCAGCATAAGGCTTGGTGTCGGGCAGCTCGACATCGGTTTGCTGCCCGCCCTCGACTTCAACTCTGGCGACATGCCACCGGGGTCCCTGGTTTACCTGCACCCGCACGCTCACCGCGCCGGTGGCTTCGTCAATCATGACCTGCTCGGCGTTAACCTGCGCTTCGGCGTAACCGCGGCTGCGCAGTTCCGCGGCGAGACTCTCCACGCTGCGCGCCAGCCGGGCTGGTGTGTACACGCGTGAGGCTTTGCGGCTGAATAAGCCCGCGTCTCCGGCGAAGAACCCGCGCGCGCGGTCTTCCGCCTGGGCTTCGAGTCCGTCGAATTGGACGTCTTCCACCAAGTAGCGCTGGCCGGGGTTGACTTGGAAGGTCACCTCGCTCGCGGTCAGCGCCCGCGGCAGCTTCGACTCGAGCTCCGCGCCCACGGTGAGAGGAAACTTCCCCCCGTCCGGCGTGGTGATGGTGAGTTCGATCGTTGGATTCAGGTAACCTTTTTCCTTCACCGCCGACATGAGCAGGAACAGCGCGTCTTCGGTCGCGTTCGTATCCATGATCGTGAGACGTGCGGTGCCCAGGAGCCGGCGAAGCGACGCTTCCATTTCGCGGTCCCCAAAGAGGCCGAGTCCCTTCACGTCAATTTTGGCCGGTTCCGCGGATGGATCGCCTTCGGCGGAGTCGCCGTCGTCGCCGGCGCTTTCAGTCGAGGTGCTCGCGTTGCTGCTTCCTCCGCGGGAAAGGGCCCGCCATTTCACTCCGAAGGTTTGCGTATCATATTCGTCATACTCGCCGGTGAGCGCCCACTTTTCGCTCAGGCTATAATCAAACCGATACGTTTCGCGGCCCTGCTCGGAAATGTCCTCGCCGGTTGTAATCGATAACCGGTTGGAGTCGCCGCCTTCGCCCAAACTGGATAGCAGATTTTGTCCGAGATACGCGCCGAGTTGCGTGACGCGTTGTTGCTGGGTCACGGTCACATCCGTGTTGGGGACGATTCCGGCCAGAACCATTTGCAAGACCTGACCGTGCTCCAACGGCGGTGATGACGTGAACTTCACTTCGGGGTCCGAGGCGTCACCCGTGACTTCAAGACGGAGGTCAAATTCATAGCGGCGCGTCGTCGCGGTCAGCTCGATCTGCGGTTCAAAAGGATTGGCGCGCGTGAGTGAGACCCGAGCGGTCTGAACCTCGAAGTTGGCAAACGGAAACCGCACCTGCCCGCGATCGATGATCGCATCGCCGAGCAGCCTCGGCTCGCCCAAGGTACCGCTGAGTTGAAAACGTGCCGACGCCACGCCGGTGAAGCCGGTGGCGCGGAGGCGCATGAACTCGGTGCCGACCACATCAATCGCGAGGCGCCAGTCCTCAAACGGTTCCACTTCGACGGCGAAATACGGTGGCCGACTCGATTTGCTACGCGTATCGCCGGGGAGAAGGGCGCGCACGTCCTGGAGAAAAAGACTGTCACGCAGACGGACTGTGCCGCCGAGCTGGGGCGTGCCGGATTCGGGCGTGGTGAGCGTGACGTCAATGTCGCCGCGCACGAGCAGACCGGTTTGGCGAACAAAGGGGAGGTTGGTTCCTTTTAACTTGAGGTCGTAGTTCAGCCTGCTCAGCAGGTCCGTTTCCTCCCCGCGCAATTCATTCAGATCCGGCAAGCCGATCCGGCCGGTGAGCCGCACGGTTTCACCGCCGGTCTCGGCCGAGATGGAACGGACGATGAGGTTCTGGCCCTCGAGTTGCACGTCGACCTGGATATCGCGCAAGGCACCGGCGGGACCGAGTGGGCGCGTGGCGGCACCCTCCAGCTGGACACTGCCGTTGAGTTGTCCGTTCTCCAGAGCAAGTGCCACTTTGGCGCGGCCCTGTGGCAACACCGCTTCCGGCAGCACATTCTCGAACGCGGCGAGGTCTGCATCGGAAATCTGAATACGAAAATCACCGCGGTTGCGCACGAACTCGATCGGGTTCTCCCGCAGTGTCTCCCAGCCACGCGCGGGTACGGGCAGACGGCCGCTGGCACTGACGGTCTGGCTGGCCACGCTGAGGGCCAACGTTTCGAGGACAATGGCGTCCGGCGATGCGACGACGCGCACGTCAAGGTTATCGACGGGTGGCAATGCCTTCGCTCCGTCTTTGGGTTTCAACGCGATGCGGCCGGCGCTGATCTGGAGCTCGCCTTCGGGCTGGGTCCACGTGCCCGACAGCCGGGCGAGGACGCGCGGAGCGGTGAGCGTGAGCCCGGTCGCTTCGGCGAACTCGCGCCAAAAGTCCGCGTGGGCCGCCGTGTTCGCGTCGAGGGCGATCCGGCCTTCCGGAGCAATCGTCAGTATCGACGCGGCGCCGGGCGTGAGGGTGGCGGGGAGGAAGCCACGCGCGTTCACGACGGTATCGCCATCGACGCTGGCTCGCAGGGCGTTGACTTGGACACCTGCGGCATCGCCACGGACATCAAGGTGAACCGTGGCTTGGCGCTTGGCGTCCAGGGCCAGCGTAGCTCCAGCTGTGGTGGAGAACGTCATGGGTCCATTATCCCACACGCCCGTGAGCGCGAACGACGCGATTTCCCAGATGCGATCCGGAAGCGAAACAAAATCCGTGAGCCAATCCGACTTCATCCCGCGGACCGCGACCTCGATGCGGCCCGATTTGCCCCATGTGACGCCGGCGTGCAAGGTGGCGTTGGGGCCTTCCAGCCGCAGCCCGTCGAGTTGCAGGGTCGGGGACCACTGAAACGTTGCCGGAGCCTGCAAGCTGAGGGTCGTGGCGCCGTTCGGCGTGAAATCAAAGGCGGTGAAGCGCACGGCGTCTGCCGTGACCGAACCGCTGACCGAGAGTTCGCTGTCATCGGCCGAAACTACGGTGGAGAATTTCTCGATCATTTGTCCGACGCCGTTCCAGGAAAGCGCAACGTCGACCGGTTTTAGCCCGGATATCGTCACTGCGGCGACCTCGCTTGATCCGCGGTGGCGGACGTCCGGCAACGGACCTTCGGCGGTGGCGTCGACGGACACGCGTTCGAACGCGGGTTGTTCGGGGAGCCAGCGGGCGAGTGTGCTTCGGCTGATTTCGCCGGCAAGCGCGGCGGCGATAATCTCTTTGGCTTCCGTGTCGTATCCGCCATGGAATGACAGCTTGGTGCCATCGCTGCCTTCGAGGGAGCCGGATTCGATCAGTAGCCGCGGTGAGTCGAACCGGCCTTGAAGCGACGCCGCGGCGATCTCCACATCCTCGGCGACGACGTCGCTGGCGTCGATTTGGAATGCGACGTTCGGAATCCGCGATTCGCCGGAGGTGAGTTGGGCTTCGCCGTTGATCGTTCCGGTGGCGGTGAACCATGGTTGCTGAGCGAGATCGATCGTGAGGTGGAGGCGCGCCGGTTCGCCTTCGATTTGCCCCTCCCGGTTAATGGCGAACGGCGCATTGAGCGCAGCAGTGAGGCCCGGTAAGTCGACGCGAAATTCCTCGACGGTAATTTCTTCGAGATCGCCGCTGGCGCGGAGGGCGAGGTCGAGCGGGGGCACCTGTTGCCCCTCGACCTCGACGGGCGTGCCGCGGGCGTCGATGACGGCAGAGAATCGTTCGTCCCGCCACGTGACCCGCGCGCTTCCTCCGGCAGTTCGGTAGAACTCCCCGAGCTTCAGTCGCTCGCTTGGGAGTATCCAATTCGTGGCGACAAGGTCCGCTTCCGTCGGAATCCAGCCCTCGGGACCAAAGCGGGCTCTGAGAGTGCCCGGCTGGTCCCAGAGCTCGAAGGAGCCGGTTAGCGTGTCGCCGCGGCTCATCAGCGTGGCTACGCCTTCATCGTCGTTCACGCGGACAGTGACTTTCAATTCGTCGGTGGCGGCTGGCGCAGCGAACTCCGCGTCGACGTTGAATTCCTGATACGTCATCTGCCGGAGCGAAAGCGTGCGATCCTGCCAGGACGTCGCCGCAATGGTGGCTGTGCCGCCGGGCCAGTCGATCGTGCCGTTTCCGATTTGGGCGCTGTCGACCCATTTGTCGAGTTGTCCCATGGCGTCCTGAATCGTGGCGCGGAGGGGCATCCAGCCGGTGGCGGCAGATGGATCGGACTCAGGCGACGTCGGATCGTTCGATGCGGTGAGCTCGACCTTCCAGTTTGCAGCCGTGAGGTGGGTTCCGTCGCCGGTCGTGCGCTGCCAGAGCCAGGCGACGGGGGTGGTGAGTTCGACGCGAGAGAGCGTGGCGTGGATCGTTGGAGTGCGGTAAGCCACATCGTGAAGGGCGAAGCGCGAATAGCCGAGCCGCTCGTACTCCGCAAACGTGAGCCCGAAGCGCGGTCCCAAGGAACCGAGGGCCGCGCCCAACCACAGCGGCACGGTCGCCACCGCGAGAAGGAGGAGGGCGACGAGTGTGCCGAAAATGATCAAGACGAGGCGCATTGGATAATGAGAGAACGACGTTTACCAAGTCTTGGACTCAGATCACGGCGGTTGGTGCGAAATCCGCGACCGAGGCAGGTTCCGGCGAGGCCTGATTGCGGGTGATCTCAGTGCCGTCAGGACGGAAGTTCTACGTCGCGAGCTCACTGCTCTTGCCTGATGGAAGGGAACGTAAGTAGGCCGGGCAAAAAGGGGAAAATGTTGCCAGGCAATGCGGAGATTTTCCCAGCTAACGTCCGGCGCGGTCTCTCCGGTTGCAACGGAGCAAATGGTGGGGATTGTAAGCCGGTGGTTCCCTTTTCTCAGCTGATGAAACCCACGGCGTTATTACTGCTTGGTCTGCTTCCGTTGACTCTCGGTTGCGGGGCGGCCGTTGAGACCGAAACGAAGGCTCCTGCACTAAAGGCGCAGTGGTCCGGGCAACACGGCGGTTCTTCGACTCCTGGCGTTCGGGAGCTGCGCACGACTGATCAATGGCAGGCTTTCTGGCAGCAAGTGGGACGCGAGCCGCCGCGGGTTTTGGATCCAGAGCGCGAGATGGCTGTGGCGATCTTCGTTGGCGAAAAAAACACGGGTGGCTATGGAGCCGAGATTGTCGGCGCGCGGGTGCACGAAGGACGATTGGTGATTGATTATCGGGAGATTTCGCCCGCGCCGGATGCGATGGTGACTCAGGCTCTGACGGCGCCGTGGGCGGTGGTGATTCTACCGCGGTCGGAATTGCCGGTGACGGCGAATAATCTCAACCCGCCTCGCAGCGGCCTGCGGCCGGAGGAGCCAGGAAATCGTCCCGTCGCGCCGGGCGTGCGGGCTGAGCGCTGAGCGGATGAGCGGGGGAGACGTTCTCGCGTTCGATCCCTACTCGGGCAGCCCATGTGTCGCAGCGCCACGACGTGACGAGCGACGCGAGAAAGTGGCCAAGTCCGCGGCACCGGGAAGGTGCCGCGGCTGGGGGCGGTCGGACGTGGTCCGGCGCGCCAGGGTGGAATTAGAAACGACCTTCGATTCCGGCGGTCATCGTGGTTCCGTTGACGAGGAACGTTTCCATCTGGTCGGGGATGCCTCGGTAGTAAACCTGGGGTTCGTTGAACAGGTTGGCGACGCCGAGGTTCACCGTCAGATTCGGGCGGATCTCATACCGCATGCTTGCATTCACCATTTTGCGGGACTTGAGGTAACGATTCCGGGACGGCTGCGCGAAGTTATAATTATCCCGGATGTGCTCGGCCGTATAATTATAACTCACCGACGTGCTGAACT
>CAYVDZ010000035.1:0-16186 GCA_964450575.1 uncultured Opitutus sp. | reverse complement strand
AGGACGGACTGGGCAACGATGAGGTGGAAGGGGCGTTGACGTTTCCCGTCGCGTTCGAACTCGGAGCAGGGTGGGCGGCTGCCGCGATGACCTCGGTCGAGTTTGCCTTCACCGGGCGGGAACGTCCGTTCGTCTGGGTCAACACGCTCAGCGTGGGCCGGGCGCTCACCGCGAATGTCGCTGGTTTTGTCGAATTCACGTCGGCCGCGGGCGATGGCACGCATGTGGCTTCCTTTAACTTTGGACTGACCCGCCGGCTGGGGCCAAATTTGCAGTTGGATGGCGGGGTTAATCTCGGCGTTTCCCGCGCTGCGGCCGATCTCACGGTGTTCGCCGGATTGGCGCGGAAATTCTGAATCTCTCCCGATGAAAACACGACGACTCTATTCTTCTCCGCTCTCGCTCGTTTGCGCCTTTGCCGTCGCGCTCGGGCTTGGCGTGGTCCCGAACGAAGCAGTGGCGGCTAAAAAGCGGGTCGTGACGACATTTACGATCATCCAGGACATGGCGCAAAATGTCGCGGGCGATGCGGCGATTGTGGAATCGATCACCAAGCCGGGGGCGGAAATTCATGGCTACGAGCCGACGCCGCAGGACATCGTTAAGACCCAGCGGGCTGACCTGGTGCTTTGGAACGGGTTGAACCTTGAACGGTGGTTCGAGCGTTTCTTCACGAACCTGAAAAACGTGCCGAGTGCGGTTCTGAGTGAAGGGATCGAGCCGATTGGGATTGGCGAGGGCCCGTACACCGGACGGCCCAATCCGCATGCCTGGATGTCGCCGCAGAACGCGTTGATCTACGTTGAAAACATTCGCAAGGCGCTCGTGCGGATCGACCCGGCCAATGCCGCGATCTATGATGCGAATGCGAAAGCCTATAGCGCGAAATTTGCCGCGCTGGAGCAGACCTTGCGCGCCGAGTTGGCGAAGGTGCCGGCAGAACGGCGTTGGTTGGTGACGAGTGAAGGCGCGTTCCCGTATCTGGCGCGCGACTTCGGAATCCAGGAACTCTTTCTGTGGGCGGTGAACGCCGATCAACAAGGCACTCCGCAACAGGTGCGGAAGGTCATTGACTCGGTGCGGAAGCACAAGATCCCCGTCGTCTTTAGTGAGAGCACGGTGAGTGATCGGCCGGTGCGCCAGGTCGCGCGGGAAACGGGGGCGCGGTACGGAGGCGTTTTGTACGTTGACTCCCTCACGGCCACCAACGGTCCCGCACCGACCTATCTGCGCTTGATGGAGTACAACGCGAAGACGATCGTGAACGGCCTGCTCGCCAAATGAGCTCCTTTGTCGAATAGTCGCATCATGTCCCCCGCCTAACATGGTTGCTCCGCGCCGCCCGATGCTCCCGACCTGCCGATGACCACCGCCGTTCGTCCGCTTAGCGTTGATATCAGCAAGCTCACCGTGAGCTACGCCAACGGGCACGTCGCCTTGCGCGACACGACCTTTGCGCTGCATGCAGGGACCATTGCGGCGCTCGTGGGAGTGAACGGCAGTGGCAAATCCACCTTGTTCAAGGCGATCATGGGGATTGTCACGCCGGTCGCGGGCGAGGTCCGGATCGCCGGTCTGCCGGTACGCGCCGCGTTGAAGCAGAACCTCGTGGCTTATGTGCCGCAGTCGGAGGAGGTGGACTGGAGTTTTCCCGTGAGCGTCTGGGATGTGGTCTTGATGGGGCGCTACGGGCACATGAATTTTCTCCGCATTCCGCGGGCGGAGGACCGGCGCATCGCCGAGCAGAGTCTCGAGCGGGTGGGGATGCTGGAGTTTCGCGAGCGCCAGATTGGTGAACTCTCGGGCGGCCAGCGTAAACGCGTTTTTCTGGCCCGTGCCCTGGCGCAACAGGGCAGGGTGATCCTCCTCGACGAGCCGTTCACCGGCGTCGATGTGAATACCGAGACCGCCATCATCGGCTTGCTTCGCGAGCTGCGGAGCGAGGGGCAGATCATGCTCGTCTCCACCCACAATCTGGGCTCGGTGCCGGAGTTCTGTGACCATGTGGTGCTCATCAATCGCACGGTTCTGGCGTTTGGTCCGACGAGTGACGTGTTCACTGAGGAGAATCTGTTGCGGGCCTTCGGCGGCGTGCTGCGCCATTTCCGTTTCGACGAGTCCACCGTCCAGAAACACGACGGGCGCGCGGTTACGCTGCTCACGGACGACGAGCGGCCGCTAGTGTTTGGCAAGGGCGGGCACGTGGAATACAGTCAGCGGCTCGGCCGCGAGGACGTGGTCAGAAAGCGGGCGGAGGGCGAGGAGGATGTGTGAGCGCCTGCCGTTTGAGCGCGCCGAATTTCAACCCGCGTTCAGGGGCGGGAATGCCCGGTACGGCACTGCCTGGCCGGCCGCCGCTAGCGTCGTGCCTCCGGGTGGGCAGTCGCCGGCATTTTCCGGTGTGCGGACCCTATGATCGAGACGCTCCTCATTCCCCTCCAGTATGACTACATGCTGAAGGCGATCGCCGTCAGCGCTTTGATTGGCGGGGTGTGCGCGTTTCTCTCGTGTTTTATCACCTTGAAAGGGTGGTCGTTGATGGGCGATGCGCTGTCCCATTCGGTCGTGCCGGGCGTTGCCGTGGCTTATTATCTTGGCTGGCCCTTTGCGGCTGGGGCATTCGCAACGGGTCTGCTGGCCGCGGTGGGCATGGGCTTTGTTAAAACGAAAACTCGCCTCCGCGAGGACGCGGTGATCGGCGTCGTCTTCACCGCGTTCTTCGCGTTTGGACTCTTCCTGATCTCACGGTTCCCGAGTCAGGTGGATCTGCGTTCGATCATCTTTGGGAATATCCTCGGAATCTCGAACGGAGACATTTTCCAAGTCATCCTGATCTCAGCGGTAACCCTGCTCGTACTTGGACTGAAATGGCGCGACTTCCTGTTGCTCTGTTTTGATCCCAATCAGGCGCGCGCCCTCGGGCTCAATCCGACCGCGCTGCACTTCGCGTTGCTCACCTTGCTGTCGGCGACTGCCGTAGCCGCGCTGCAAACCGTCGGCGCCGTGTTGGTGGTGGCGATGCTCGTGACACCGGGAGCGACCGCGTACCTGCTCACGGATCGGTTTGGCAGGATGATCGCCCTGGCGGTGGCCATGGGCGTAAGTACCTCGGCGATTGGGGCGTATGTGAGTTACTATTTCGATGGGTCTACGGGTGGCTGCATTGTCACGCTGCAAAGCGCGCTGTTCGTGGTCGCGTTGATCTTCGCGCCGAAGCACGGCATGCGGGCCGCCCGGGCGGCGCGTCAGGCTGCGAGTCTGGAAGCCGCTGAACCCCTGATGCGCCCATGACGACCCTACTCGAGCCCTTTCAGTTTCCGTTCATGGTCGACGCCATGATCGTGGGCGTGGCGGTTGGCGCAGTGAGCTCCGTGCTCTCGTGTTATTTAGTGCTAAAAGGTTGGTCGTTGATGGGCGATGCGATCTCGCACGCCGTGCTGCCGGGAATCGTGATCGCGCATGTGATCGGGATCCCGCTTGGGTTGGGCGCGTTTGCCTCTGGCTTGGTCTGCGCGCTTCTGACCGGCTACATCAAGGCCAACAGTCGGGTGAAGGAGGATACCGTGCTCGGAGTCGTCTTCACGGGCATGTTCGCGTTTGGCTTGGTGCTGTTCACCAAAGTCGAAACGGATCTGCACTTGGACCACATTCTCTTTGGTAACATTCTCGGACTCGATGCCGGTGACTTGCGCGACACCTTGATCGTGGCGGGCGTCACCCTTGGCATCGTGCTCGTGCTGCGGCGCGATCTGTTGCTTTATTGCTTCGACGCGGCGCACGCGCGGGCCCTCGGATTGCGGACCGGAATGCTTTATTACCTCCTCCTGTCATTGCTGGCGGTGACGATTGTCGTGTCGCTCAAAGCCGTGGGAATCATTCTGGTGATCGCGATGCTGGTGACACCCGGGTGCATTGGCTACCTGTTGACAGATCGATTCAATCGCATGCTGGTGATCGCGGCGGCGAGTGCCATGCTCTCGAGTTTTCTGGGGGTGTACGTGAGCTTTTTCGTCAACGCCTCGACCGGTGCGTGTATCGTTCTGCTGCAGGCGGCGCTCTTTTTGGTCGTGCTGGTGTTTGCTCCTAAACACGGGCTGTTGGTCGCGCGGCGGCAACGCCAGCACCATGCTGGGCGGTCCGTCGTGGAGTCGGCGGCAAGCGCAGTTGCGCCCGGCGAAAAAGGCACCCCCGTGCTGCCTTCCTCGTGAAGCTGCTTCATCGGCCGGCCGGCGGCGGCGGCGAAACCCCAGGGCGAGCTTGTCGGGACCGGGCCGGGGCAAGGACCGATCGTGGAGTCCGCGAAAGGCGGAAAACGCTCGAGCGGGCGCCAACGGGAAACGGAATGCCATCCTTGTCGGGGAAATAACGCTCTTTCCCATCGGGTTTTCGAAAAACCTGATAGAACCTTCATCGCCGCGCTTGAGAAAACCCAAGGTCCGCGCATCACTCTTCCCCGTGCCGAGCGTCTTCCTTCCGCTTGTTTAAAAGTTCGTTTCGTCCCGTCCTCGCTCCCCATTCCTTACGCATGACCGGTCTCTGGAAAGCCCATCTCCCCAACCCAAGCAGGACGATGTCGCTTCGCTTAGTCCGGATGCTGCAGGTCACCCTTGTTCTGCTGGCCTCCGCCGTAACCAGTCGCGCCGATGTGGCTTCGGCCCGACGTGATTTGCTGGCCGGTAATTACACCACCGTGATTCGCGAAGCGGAAGCGGCTTTGCGCGATAATCCGACCACCGATTGGTCCCTTTTGTTGGTTCAGTCGTTGCTTGTGACGGGAAGGAATCGCGACGCCGACATTGCGATGGCTGAGGCCCTCGCGCGCGATACCCGGAGTATTCGGCTGCGATGGCTGGCTCGGGACGTGGCGTTCGCCAACGGTCGACCTGAGGAGTCCGCGTTGCGAATCGAGGAGATTCGGCGCTCGGTGCGCGATGCGATGTGGCTCTACCGCAACCCGGCCGATCTGGTTGTTTTCGGTCGCGCGATTTTGGAGCTGGGTGCAGATCCCCGCGATGTGCTCGAGAAAGTTTTCGCCAGCGCGCAGAAATCAGACCCGAAGCTTCGCGACGTGTATCTCGCGCGGGGTGAAGTGGCGATGGAAAAGCACGATTTTGCCCTGGCCGCCAAAGCCTATGAAGAGGGGTTGAAACATCACCCCAAGGATCCCGACCTGCTGAGCGGTCATGCCCAGGCGTATGCGGGAGGGAATCGTGAGATTGCCCTCAAATCGCTGACCGAGGCGCGTAAGCATAATCCCCGCCACGTGCCCACGCTGTTACAGTTTGCCGATCACTATATAGATGCGGAGTCTTATGCGGAGTCGGCCAGGATCTTGGACGAGATCATTGGCATCAACCCCGTGCATCCCGAGGCTTGGGCTTATCGAGCCGTGATCGCGCATCTGCAAAATGACCTGGTGGGGGAGAAATTTGCCCGCAGCCGCGCGCTGAGTTCCTGGGCGCGTAATCCGCGCGTGGACCATTTGATCGGTGACAAACTTTCCGCCAAGTATCGCTTCGCCGAAGGAGCCGAAGCGCAACGTCGGGCGCTGGAATTCGATCCGGACTATATTCCGGCGGCCGCCCGGCTTTCGACGGATTTGCTGCGCTTGGGCAACCATGACGAAGGTTGGAAACTCGCGCAGAAGGTGCACGAGATGGACGATTACGATGTGCAGGCCTATAACCTCGTGACGCTCCGCGACACGATGGAAAAGTACGCCTCGCTCGAAGATGAGGACTTCGTCATTCGCATGTCCGCTCCGGAAGTCGCCGTGTATGGTCCGCGGGTTCTCGCGCTGTTGCGCCGCGCGAAGGAGGTGCTGGTCACGAAGTACGGCGTCGAGCTCGCTAAGCCGACGTACATCGAGATTTTTGCCGATCAGAAGGACTTCGCGGTGCGTACCTTTGGGCTGCCGGATGTCGCGGGTTTCCTCGGCGTGTGCTTCGGTCGCGTGGTCACCGCCAATAGCCCAGCTACGAGTTCGAGTCCCACGAATTGGGAGTCTGTCCTCTGGCATGAATACTGCCACGTGGTGACGCTCCAGATGACGAAGAACAAGATGCCCCGCTGGTTGAGCGAAGGCATCTCCGTCTATGAAGAGCGGCAGGCGGATCCGGCTTGGGGCATGCGCGTCGATCCAACCTATCGCGAGATGCTGCTGGGCGACGATCTGGTTCCAGTGGGCCAGCTGAGTGGCGCGTTCCTCGCGCCCAAATCGTCCCGCCACCTGCAGTTCGCTTACCTGCAGTCGTCCTTGGTCGTCGAATTTATTGTCGGAAAGTTCGGGATCGATAAGATCCGGGGAATTCTGACTGACCTGCGCGGGGGGATGGAGATTAACGAAGCTCTGGCGAAGCATACGCTCCCGCTATCGGAATTGGAGAGTCAGTTTAAAACCTATGCGCATGAGCAGGCGAATGCGCTGGCGCCAAAGCTAGATTGGGCGAAGCCCGATCCGGATTTACTCGTACCGGCCGGCGCCGGGGAACTCGCGGCGTGGGAGCGCAAGCATCCCGACAATTACTGGCTGCTCCGACTCAAAGCGCAGCGGTTGATCGGGGAGCAGAAGTGGGAAGAAGCGCGGGTGCCGCTTCAGCGCCTCGTTGATCTTTATCCGCAACAAAAAGGCGGCGACACGGCCTATCGGACGCTGACGGCGACCTTTCGTGCGACCGGCGATACCGCGGGTGAACTCAAGGTGCTGAGGCAATGGTGCGAGGTCGACGATGAGGCGACCGATGCCTACATCCGCCTTATGGAGCTCGCCGCGGCGGAAGGTGATTGGAAGACCGTGGCGCGGAACGCCGAGCGCTATCTGGCGGTTAATCCTCTCGTGCCGCCGCCCTATCGTTATTTGGCCCAGGCCGCGACGGAGCTCGGAGATGTGTCCACTGCGATTGTGGCCTCACGCACGCTGATCCAACTGGATGTCCCGGACCGCGCCGATGTTCATTATCAACTTGCCCGTTTACTCCACGGCCGGGGCGACACGGTGGAGGCGAAGCGGCATGCGCTGCTCGCTCTCGAAGAGACGCCGCGGTATCGGGCGGCATTAAGTCTGCTATTGGATTTGAACCGGGCTCTGCTCGGTAATGATCGAGCTGCCATCTCTCCCGACACCCTGCTGCCCCCGAAGAAAGCCGAATGAAACGACTCCTGCCCGCCTTCATGCTATTTATTGCGTTGGCTGGAATCGTCATGGCGCAGCGCCGCTATGGTTCATCGGATGGCCTGAGGACGGCGCGAGAAGTGCCCAGTGGAAGCACGGGGACGCCCCTGTGGCATTACCCCAAAGGCTTTGAAAAAGATGTTTTTACCTTCACCCGCATTCGCTACGGGAGTCGGGGCGGACGCTGGGGCTGGAGCACGGATCTGCCGGATAGCGATTTAAACCTATCGTATCGCCTGCAGCAGATGACCTCGTCCAAGGTCGATCCTGACGGTCGAATCGTGAACATCATGGATCCCGATTTGCACGAGCATCCGTGGACCTACATGGCGGAGCCGGGAAACCTGTACTTTGCGGAAGCAGAGGTCCCGGTGTTTCGGAAATATCTGTTGAATGGCGGATTCGTCATGTTGGACGATTTTTGGGGTGACTCGGCGTGGCGAAATGTGGAGCGGGAGTTCAAGCGGGTGTTTCCCGAATACAGCTTTGTCGAACTGCCGCTTGATCATCCGCTCTATACCTGTGTATTTTCCATCAAGGCCAAAGGGCAGGTGCCTAATATCCGGACCGGGGATCAAAGTCAGTATACTGGAGTGACGTGGGAGGATAATCACGATGGGGACACGCGGACAGTTCACCACCGGGCAATCTTCGATGAGAAAGGGCGGCTGCTCGTTTTAGCGACGCACAATACGGACAATGGCGATGGTTGGGAACGTGAGGGGGAGAGCGCCTACTTTTTTGCAAACTTCTCCGAGAAGATCGCGTATCCTCTCGGGATTAATATTATTTTCTACGTGATGACCCATTGAGGAGAGCGGCCCAATGATGCATTTAAATCCCATGGCGATTCAGGGAAAACGGGGGCGCCAACCCGTCCTGTTCGGTGCCGCGCTGATTGCCGGGGTGTTCGCTGGATCGTTGTTCGCGCAGCCGGTGGGCTCGCCGCCGACTCCGCGGTTGTTCGACCCGCAGCAGTTCGGCAACGAAGGTGATTTAGGCGGTTCCCTGGTGCAAACCGAAGGGAGCGGGATCATTGATGAGGACCAGATTAAGACCGCGCGGGATGTGAATTCCCACAGCACTGGGACGCCGATGTGGTCGAACCCGGCCGGGTTTGAAGAGGACGTTTTCACCTTTGCCCGCGCCATCTTCAAGGTCACACCAACGACCTCGCCGGTTCCGCGCTTCCACCGCGGTCGACGCATTGGGTGGTGGGTGGACTTCCCGGATGCCGACCTCAACATGTCGTATCGTTTGCAGCAGATGACCTCGACCCGGGTCAATCCGGATGGCCGTGTGCTGAAGCTGAATGATCCGGATCTGCACAATTATCCATTCCTGTTCATGGAGCATCCCGGCTACATGGTCTTGCGGGAGCCGGAGATCGCGGGACTGCGCAAATACCTGCTCGCGGGCGGCGTGCTCTCGGTCATCGACTTTTGGAACACGCGCGAGTGGGAGGGATTCTCCGAGCAAATGCGGAAAGTGCTGCCGGACCACACGTGGACCAATCTCACGATGGACCACCCCATCTTTAGTTGCGTCTTCAAACTTCCCGGGCCGATGCAGCGTCTCCAAGTGCCCACGATGCAATTCTGGGATCGTCGACACAACCCCGACGATCCTGCCTCGCCGCCTATTCAGATCGATCGCGGGGAGGGGTCCGAAACGGTATCGGTGCGTGCGCTCCATGACGCCAAGGGCCGGATTATGGTGATCGCGTTCCACAACACGGACATCAGCGACGGCTGGGAGCGTGAAGGTGAAAATGCTGATTATTTTGCAACCTTTGCAGAGCGCATTTCGTATCCACTAGGTGTAAACCTGATTTTCTACCTCATGACGCATTGAAGCGCCGGCTCCCATCTTCCGCGTACGTCGTTAAAGCGCCCAACCCTTTCCTCCAATTTGTTTTCAATGAGTATTCCCACACCTCCACTCCTCGAAACAGCGCCGGCGCCGCTGCTCCCCGCCGCATCGAAACCCGCTTCACGTTTCGAGCAGGAGCGCGACACGGCCGAGCGGTTGATCGCGGGCCGGGTGAAGATCGACGCCGAGCTCGCGAAAGTAATCGTGGGCCAGCGCGCTGTCATTGAGCAGATCATGATCGCGTTGATGGCGGGCGGACACTGCCTCATCACCGGCGCACCCGGTCTGGCGAAGACGCTGCTCGTGAAGTCGATCGCGCAGGTGTTTCATTTGAGATTCCAGCGGATTCAGTTTACGCCTGATCTCATGCCGGCGGACATCACCGGCACCGAGATTCTGCAGGACATCGGTGATGGTGGCCGGCGCCTGACCTTCGTGCGTGGCCCGGTGTTTGCAAACATGCTGCTGGCCGACGAAATCAATCGCACTCCGCCCAAGACCCAAGCGGCTCTGCTCGAGGCGATGCAGGAGCATCAAGTCACCGCGTCCGGCGTGAGGCATCCGCTGGAGGAACCTTTCTTTGTGCTCGCGACGCAGAATCCCATTGAAATGGAAGGCACATATCCTCTGCCCGAGGCGCAGTTGGATCGTTTTATGTTTAACATCGTCATGGACTACCTGCCGGAGGACGACGAGGTGCAGGTGGTGGCCCGGACCACGTCGGGACGCCCCGCGCCGATCGAGCCGTTGTTCACCGGTGAAGACGTCCTTAGCTTTCACGACCTCGTGCGCAAGGTTCCAGTGGCTGACGACATGGTCCGCTATGCGGTGCAGCTCACGTCGTCATCGCGGCCAGGCCAGACCGGAACTCCTGACTTCGTCAACGAATGGGTGAGCTGGGGTGCCGGCACGCGCGCAGGGCAGTTTCTCATATTGGGCGCAAAAGCCCGCGCGCTCCTGCAGGGCCGCGCGCATGTGTCGGTCGAGGACATCCAGGCGCTCGCCACCCCCACGCTGCGCCACCGCGTGCTGCTGAATTACCGCGCCGAAGCGGAAGGCATCCGGGTTGACGATGTGATCAAGAAGCTCGTGGCGGCCGTCAAAGTCCCGGGCAAATCCGCATGACCGACTGTACTGAATTCTCGGCTGTTCCCGCCTTGGCGGGCATCCGGGCTGTTTGACCCATGGCTGTCTCCACTTCGGCTTCCAAACTCTCGTCGGCGAAACTCATCGACCCGCAAGCGTTGATGACGATTCGCAGCCTTGAGCTGCGAGCACGCGCTGTCGTCGAGGGCTTTTGGAACGGGATGCACCGCAGTCCGTATCACGGGTTCTCCGTCGAATTCACCGAGTATCGCCAGTACTCTCCCGGCGATGACCCGCGTTATCTCGATTGGCGCGTGTATGCCCGCAGCGACCGCTACTTCATCAAGAAGTACGAGGATGAGACCAATCTGCGGGTTTATCTGCTGGTCGACCAGAGTCGCTCGATGGACTACGGGTCGCGGGGTTACACCAAGTCGAATTACGCCGCCACGCTGGCCGCCACCCTCGCGTATTTTCTGCATTTGCAGGGCGACGCGATCGGGCTGCTGACGTTTGATGCGGCGGTGCGCGAGTACCTGCCGGCGCGCGGGCGCTCCGGCCATCTGCGGCAGATCATGCTCACGTTGGAGAAACCGGTCGGGGGCCGCACCACCGACCTGGTCGCGCCGATCGAGCGCATCACCTCAATCATCCGCAAACGCGGCATGGTGGCGCTGGTCTCTGATTTTCTCGCTCCGCTTGACCGCCTTGAGCGCAACTTGATCGCCCTCACGGCGGGAGGCCATGAAGTGACCATTTTCCAGATCCTTGATCCGGCGGAGAAGAATCTCGGGATTGAACAAGCCGCGATGTTTGAAGACGTCGAATCGGCCCGGACTCTCTATATTGATCCAGCCGCCGCTCGCGGCGACTATATCAAAAAGTTCGAGGCGCACTGCGACGCTTTGCGGGCGATCTGCCAGAAACTGGGGATCGGCTATCAACAGCTCTCCACCGCGCAGCCACTTGAACTTTCGTTGTTTGAATTCGTTCAAGGGCGCATGCGCGGAGGGCGCCAGGTGCGGCGCGCCCGAGGCTTGGCGGGGGGCTCCTCATGAGGCATTTCGGGCCACCACTTTTTCCGTCAGTCACAGGCACCGACGTAAAACGTCTGTGGACGTGTCAGCCTAGCGGTCAGCGTGGTCGCACCCGTGCGGCGTTCGGCGCGATCGCGCCCTTCCAGGAGTCCGTATGAATTTCCTGACGCCGCTCTTTCTGCTCGGTGCGCTCGCGATCGCCGGACCGATCATCTATCACTTGGTTCGACGCACGACGCGCGAGACGACGACGTTTAGTTCATTGATGTTTTTGCGGCCGAGCCCGCCGCGGATTTCGAAGCGGCATCGGGTGGAGAACCTGCTTCTCCTCCTGTTGCGTTGTGCGGCGATCGCCTTGCTGGCGCTGGGATTTGCCCGCCCTTTTTTGCGTCAGGCGCCGATTGATGACCCGACGGCGGCCCAGCCGAAGCGGATCGTCGTGCTGGTCGATCAGAGTGCGAGCATGCAGCGACTCGGGGCGTGGGCCTCCGCTCAGGAGCGCGCCGAAACGGTGCTGCGCCGCGCCGGCCCGGCGGACCAAGTTGCCTTATATATGTTCGACCGGGAGGTAAAGCCGCTGGTGTCATTTGAGGATTGGAACCGCACCGCTCCCGGTGATCGCGTCGCGTTTGCCACGGCTCGACTTACGGCGGTGACTCCCGGGTGGGCAGGTACGCGCGTGGGCACCGCTTTGGTGACTGCCGCCGAGGCTTTGTCGGAGACCGACGGCCAAACGGTCCCTGGGCCGCGTCAGGTTTTTCTCATCAGTGATCTTCAAGCCGGCAGTCGCATGGATTCGCTTCAAGCCTACGAATGGCCCCGTAACGTCGAGCTCTTCATCGAGGCGGTGAAAGCGATCAGTACAACCAACGCCGGCGTGCAGCTCGTGGCCGAATCGGCGGAATCAAATCGCGCGGTGGATGCGCCCGCCCGGGTCCGGGTCAGCAACGCCGCTGATTCCAAACGCGAGCAGTTTAAATTGGGTTGGACGCGAGGCGAGGGCGGCGCGGCGTCCGCATTCATTGGCACTCCGATCGATGCGTATGTGCCGCCCGGCCAAAGCCGGGTCTTCGCCGTGCCATTGCCGGCGGGTGGCGCGAGCGCGGAGCAACTGACGCTGCAGGGCGACGACGAGTCATTCGACAACACCGCGTATTTCATTCCGCCGATGCAGCAGCGCACCTCGGTGCTTTGGATCGGCAGCGATGTCGCCGAAGACGCGCGTCAGCCGCTGTTTTTTCTGCGTCGGGCTTTTTCGGATACGCCGCGTCTCGGCATCCAAGTGGTGGCGGTCGCGCCCAACGCGACCCTGCTTCCGGGCGACGTCGCGGCCGCGGGAGCGATCTTTGTCAGTGAGAATGTAGCGCCCGCCACGGCCCAGGCTTTGCGCGAACAGGCGCTCGCCGGAAAGACGATTGTGCTCGCGCCCCGGAGTGCCGCCGCGGCGCCGACGCTTGCCACCTTGCTCGCCCTGCCCGGTGTTCCGATGGAGGAGGCCCAGCCGGCGAGGTATGCCATGTTCTCAGACATCGATTTCAAGCACCCGCTTTTTGCCCCGTTCGCCGATCCGCGATTTAGCGATTTCACGAAGATCCACATCTGGAAGTATCGGAAGTTCGATGCATCGACTCTGCCGGACGCGCGCGTGGTTGCCCGTTTCGACAGCGGTGATCCGGCGGTGGTGGAGATCCCGATGGGCCGGGGTCGCGTGTTTGTGCTCGCAGCCGGCTGGCACCCGGAAGACTCGCAGCTCGCGGTGTCGTCCAAGTTCGTTCCGTTGATGTGGTCTCTGCTCGAACTCGGTGGCGGCATCGCGACGGTGCCGACGCAATACGGCGTGGGTGATCCCGTGGCCCTGCGCGCCGCGGATGGATTCACGCAGGTGCGGGCGCCGGGCGGGGCGGCGGTGGCGCTTTCCGAAACCGCGGAATTTCGGGGAACCGTGAAACCGGGAATCTACGAGGCCGCGGGTGCGGCCGGCGGGCGAGCCCAGCGCTTTGCGGTCAATCTCGATGCCAATGAAAGTCGCACGGCACCGCTGGGTTTGGACGAGTTGGAACAACTCGGCGTGCCGATTGCGCGGGGTGAGACGCTTGCGACTGAAACGACGGAGACCAAAACGTTGCTGCAGGGCGTCGAGGCGGAAAGCCGGCAGAAACTGTGGCGTTGGTTTATTGTCGCGACGTTGTTGGTCTTGTTGCTCGAGTCCGCTTTGGCCGGTTGGACGGCACGCAAAAACAATTTTAGAACCCAAGAGGTGGCGCCATGAATGATGACTTCCTGAAGATTCGGTTACAGCGGGTGGTGCGGCGGTACCAATGGATCGGTCTGTGGCGCAAACTCGCCGCCTGCTGGGCGCTCGCCGCCTTGATCGGCCTCGGCCTGGTCTGGATGCAACGATCGTTGGGATACACGATGCCGCTCGCGCTTCCGGTACTTGCGGCGCTGGCCGCGGGCGCTGGCACTGCCATCGGTCTACTGCACTTTCTGCGGCCACCGGACTTGCGTTGGATCGTGCGGAAGATTGAAGCGAAACATCCGGATCTTAACGGCATTCTGCTGACTGCGGTGCAGCAGCAGATGGATCCGTTGCAGGAACAAGGCTACCTGCAATATCGCGTGCTCCAGGAGGCGACCGCCCGAAGTCAGGAACAGGATTGGCGTGATGTCGTGCCGAGCTCCCGTTTTGCCGCGTTGGTCGGGATGCAATTGCTCGCGCTCGGATGTTTCATTTATGCGCTGTCCGGCCTGCGCGTCGTATCCATTCTCGGCGAGACTCCCAAGTGGGTTGGCGCAGACGGACTGAGCGTCACTCCCGGCGATGCAAGTGTTGAAAAAGGTGATACGCTCGTCGTCCTCGCGCGCTTCGGCAATAACCTCCCGTCGTCCAACGTGAATCTGGTCATTCGCGAGAGTGGCGCCGCCCCGCGAACCTCGTTGCTCGTGAAGAGCCTGGCGGATCCGATCTTCGGCGGGAGCGTTTCCGAGGTCGCAAATGATTTTACCTATCGGATCGAATACGGCGGACAGAGCACGCGTGAGTTCAAAGTTTCCGTTTTCGAGCATCCGCGGTTGGTGAGGGCCGACGTGGGACTGACGTTCCCGGATTACACCAAGCTGGTGCCGAAACGCATTGAGGACACGCGCCGTGTGAGCGCGGTGCAGGGCACGAAGCTGGCGTTCGAGCTGCAACTCAACAAACCGGTGAAGTCGGCCCGCCTGATCGCGCGGGACCCGGCGAAGACCGCCATCGAACTCAGCGTTTCCGCGGATCAGGCCGTCGCGGCCCTCCCGGATTTCACGCCGGAAAAAAGTCAGGCCTATGACCTTCAACTGATCGATGCCAATGGGCGGGCCAACAAGGTCGCCTCGCCTTTCTTCATCGATGTGCAGCCGAATCGCGCTCCGGAAGTTCGGCTCGCTTCGCCCCGGGGCGACATCCGGCCCTCCGCGCTCGAAGAGGTCACGTTTGATGGCACGGTCTGGGACGATTTTGGCACGTCTGCGTACGGTCTCGCGTATTCGACGGGCGGTGGAGAAGCGAAGTCGATCGAGCTTGGCCGGGACGTTCCGGCGAAAGAGAAACGCTCGTTTGCGCACCTTATGAATTTGGAGGAGCTCGAGGCGAAACCGGATGATCTGATTTCCTGGTATGCCTGGGCTGAAGATATTGGACCCGATGGCAAAGTGCGGCGGACCAACGGTGACTTGTATTTTGCCGAAGTGCGGCCGTTCGATGAGATTTTCCGCGAGAGCCAGAATATGGATTCCGGCGAGCAAGGAGGCGGCGGCGGAGGTGGCGCCGAAGCGCAGAAGCTAACGGAGCTGCAGAAACAAATCATCAGCGCCACCTGGAAGTTGCAGCGCGATGGCCAGACGCCCAAGTACCGCGAGGACGTCAAAGTGGTGGAGGACTCGCAGGCGCAAGCCCTCGCCCAGGCGACCGAGGCTGGTGGTGAGGCCCGCACGCCGCGGGAACAGGCCATGTGGCGGGAAGCGACGCAGGAAATGGAGAAGGCGCTGGAGAAGCTGAAAGATGCGTCACGCGATCCCGCGCTGCTCGCTCAGGCTTTGCCAGCGGAACAATCCGCGTATCAGTCGCTGCTCAAGCTTCAGGCCCGGGAAACCGCGGTCAACCGGCGCCAGCGTGGACAAAAGGGGGGCGGTGGCGGTGGAAAGCAGAAGCAGCAGCTTGATCAACTGGACTTGGAACAGTCGGAAAACCGTTACGAAACCCAGCGTCAGGCCCAGGCGCCGCAGAATCAGGAGCGGCGCGAACAATTGGCCGTCACCAACCGGCTGCAGGAGCTTGCCCGGCGTCAGCAGGATTTGAATGAGCGGATGAAGGAACTGCAGACTTCCCTGCAGGAGGCGAAATCGGAAAAGGAGCGGGAGGAAATCCAGCGCCGCCTCAAGCGCCTGCAGGAGGAGCAGCAGCAAATGCTGGCCGATGTCGACGAAGTGCAACAGCGCATGGATCGGCCCGAGAATCAGTCCCGCATGGCCGAGGAGCGGCAGCAGCTCGAGCAGACGCGCGAAGATCTCCAGAAAGCCGCCGAGGCTGCGGCCGAAGGCTCGGTTTCCCAAGCGCTGGCCTCCGGCACGCGGGCCCAGCGTCAGTTGCAGCAGATGCGCGATGACATGCGGAAAGAGAACTCCAGTCAGTTCGCGGAAGAACTTCGCCAGATGCGCAGTGAGGCGCGGGAGTTGGCCACCAATCAGGAAGAGATCGGTCAAAAACTTGATCAACTCACCAACGCGGAAAAACAGCCGCGCCGTTCTCTGAGCGATACGGGCGAGCGCAAAGAAATGCTCGATCAGCTCGAGCAGCAGAAAGAGCGCATGAATCGACTCGTCGATCGCGCGACCCAAGTTTCCGAACAGGCGGAAAACACCGAACCGTTGCTGTCGAGGCAACTTTACGACAGCATCCGAAAGGTCAGCCAGGATGATGCCAACACGGTCAAGCAAGCACGCACCGATCTCCTGACCAGCGGGATGTTGACACGCGATCTTAACG
>CAYVDZ010000034.1:11135-16342 GCA_964450575.1 uncultured Opitutus sp. | reverse complement strand
CGTTCGACGGATCGGCGGCATTCCTGCCGCCGGATTGGGCGGCTGGAAAGCCGCCGCCGGGCCGAGCCGCCAACCGGCAGATGCGCCCCTTCAGCGGAGGCGGGCATCGCCGCGCTCGACGCGTTTCGGCGCGGCCCCAATTCTTTCGCCAGTGCCCCCGCTCAACGAGCCATCACGAGCCGTTTTTCTCCGCTATGCGTCGCAGGACGCCGAGGCGGTGCAGCGTATTTGCGACGCGCCGAGAGCGAGCGACGTGGCGGTGTGGCTCGACCGGAGAACCCGAACTCGTCGGAAATTTAACCACGGATGACACGGATGAACACGGATAATACCCCGGCGTTGGGAGGGAGAGTGTCGTGGTGGGCTTCATCCGTGCTGATCCGTGAAATCCGTGGTGAAGGTTTTACTCATGTCTGACTCCACCAAAGCCGTCTTCCTCAGCTACGCGTCGCAGGACGCGGAGGCGGTGACGCGCATGTGCGAGGCGCTGCGGGCGAGTGGCGTCGAGGTGTGGGAGTAAGCCGGACGGGGTCAGGCCGTTGCATGTTGCGGGGCTCAGCCAAACCGTTCCGGTCACAAGCCTGACATTAAAACTAGCTGCAACGTGCAACGGCCTGACCCCGTCCCGCCGTTTTATGGGCACGCGCCCGCAAGTGTTTCAGATGGATGGTGCCCCCGTCCGGACTTGAACCGGAATACGCGGTTTAGGAAACCGCTGCTCTATCCAGTTGAGCTACGGGGACTGCCGGATGAAGAGCCTTTCAGAATTCAGCGGGGTAAAACAGGCCAAAGTTCAACAGGTGCCGCGGGGCTCACCATGAATCGGTCAAACGCCCAGCGTTTGATCCCTGCGGATCGGCTAGCAGCCTGTCGGACTTAGGCTGCCCAAGGCGTCTATAGCAGCATATATGACTTCAGATTCGGATTGAATTGAGACTATCGCCCTACAGACGGTGCTTTATTGAGACTGAGGCCTAAGTCCGACAGCCTGCTAGGCGAAGTTGATGTTCCGGGCAAGACCCTGCGCCCCGGCTTTCTCCACGAGGCGAACCAGTACAGCGCGTTCGGCCGTGCGACTCTTGCGGCGGAACAACACGATCAGGCCGTGATGCGGCTGAGCCTGAGCCAAGGCGACAAAATCGTCGCGATTGCACGTGACCATGATCAAGCCATGCGCGGCAGCATAACCCAAAACTTCCGGGTCGGGAGTCGTGCCGGGCAAAACCTCGCGCAACAACACGACGCCATGCCCCATCGCCGGAGCACGTGCCCGGGGTCGTCGGGCATATCATGATCGAAGAGGAACTTCACGATCCGCCGGGCGCGAGTTGCTGGGCCACCAGCAGATCGATTTCCCCGCGATGATCCTCGTAATACGCCAGGCACTCGTAAACTTGAGCATGCGTCAGACTCGGGAAGCAACGTGCGATCAACGTGTCGATGGTCTCGCCGTTTTGCAGGAACCCGATCACGTCATGGACGCCAATGCGGGTGCCTTCGACGATGGTGCACCCGGAGCGTACGCCGGGGACGTTGATCAGATAACGGTAGGAGGTCGCAGGCATGGAGGTTATCATGACTAGGAAGTCGACTCCGGCAATGCCGTATCCGGCCGGCCAAACCGTTTGTCCCTTCAAGTGCTGCCTCGACAAAAACGATGTCGTCCGCATCCGGCCAGCGACGACGAGGGGCCCGGCGTCACCTTCATCTGATTTTGCAATCCGGTAAGAAAGGCGCGGGTCTTTTCGGGTTTCTACGGCACGCGCGTACGGGTGCGACACGTCCCGAGCGGTTTCCACACCTTCTCCGATTCGCGATTCGCGTCATGACCCCATCGAATTACTCCGATCATCTTTGGGATCTCGGCCGCACCAATGTCGCACGCATAACGAACGATCGGTTTCGTTACCTCCTCAAATACGTCACCAAAGGCGGCAGCGACTTACCTCAATGGGTCCGAAACCGCGGACGCCTTCGAGTGTTCCAAGCCTCGCGTGGTTTTCTGACCGAGGTCGCCAAACCGGAGCCTGCACAAGCGACGGCTCGCCCGCTCCGCGAGCGCCGAACCGGTGAGACGTTGGGCGAGAGAATCGATCGATACAACCGCACGGCGCTCCTCGAGAGCGAAGGTAAGTTTTCGCACGTGTCACTCGGTGCGCCCTTCGCCGACGTACATGCGAAAGAAATTTTACCCGCAGCTCTGGACGGTCGTTACCTCGGCCGCGGGCATTACCACATCAACGACATGAACCAACTAGAAACATGGATAAAACCACCAAACCAACAGAGCCCAGCACCCTAGCGAACGGAATCTTCGTTCGCGGCATCGTTGTCTCGAACCGAGCCAAAGCCATTCGTCGGAAAGACGGATCCGGTATCATGGTGATCGTCGAACACGAGATTGCCATGCAACCCGGTGTCGTCACGTGGCCACGATTCTTCGATCCCAAGACCGACACCACGGTGCGAGTCGACGGCGAGAACGTAATCGAATTCCCAAAGCTAAAGGAATTCGCCCAGGTCACGATCCGCGCCGGCGGCATTCGTTCGAACGAGAAGACAAAGGAGCTTACGATCCAGAATGGCGAGCTGCTCAGCTAACCGACAAACCGAAGGAACGAGGGCGGGAGGCCGCGCGGAGCGCGGCGCCCGCCCTTTTCCTTGTTTATGTGGTTAATAACTGTCCCCGCCAAATCTCAGTTTACCGTCCAACGTCCAACGAATCCCGTAAACTAATTTCTGGGCTCAAACTGGCACGCGGGGGCCAGCCGCGCGCTACTCACAGTCTGTCGCCTCGGAGTCATAATTTTGATAGCCTTTGGGACTTGAAATCTGATTTGCGGCAAATTCTTGCAGATAACATTCGTACCTTTCGCCGGAGAGCGGGCGTTTCTCAGGATGAGTTCGCGCACCGTTGCGGATTACATCGAACCTACATTGGTTCGGTCGAACGCCGTGAACGCAACGTGACCCTCGCAACACTGGAGATGTTCGCGGCCGCAATCGGTGTGGAGGCTGCACAATTGCTAACGAAAGAGGGCGTAAAGTGACGGCCATTGACCTTCTTGGCGGCATATCAGCCAAGCTCCCGAAGCTAACGCAAGGGCAGCTTTTTTGGCTTTCAAAGGTCATCGATAATTACGCGAACCCGTACGAATCGCGCCTTTTAGCAACAACGCTATTCAACGAGGCCATGTTGCAAGATTTTGGAGATGCGCTCAGAACTCATCACAGTTTCAGTCAGGAACCGTGCACGAAGGACAAATTTGAATACATTCTTGAGCAGACCCTAAAAATAAACGGCACACGGGCTGAACTCGCGAAAAAAGGGAATCCGGGGCATGACATCACGATTGAAGGAATCGCGGTATCCTTGAAGTCGCAGGCGGACAAAGGCATCAAACGCGACCGTATTTGGATTTCGAAATTCCACGAACTCGGGAAAGGGGAATGGACGGACAAGCCGAAACAACTCGAAGGGTTGCGAGCGCAGTTCCTTGCACACCTGACGCACTACGAGCGTATCTTCACGCTTCGCTGCGTCGAGCGGGCGCCAAATTGGGAGTACCAACTTGTAGAGATCCCAAAAGCAATTCTCGCTCTTGCCTCGACCGGTACACTTGAGATGCGGACGGCTTCCACACAATATCCGAAGCCAGGGTACTGCCATGTAAATAGTGGCGGTAACAGGCTGTTTTCCCTCTATTTCGACGGTGGTACCGAGCGCAAACTACAGCTCAAAGATTTGCTAGTGAGCAAATGTATCCTGCACGCGGAATGGCGGTTCTATTCGCCCAAACTCACACCAGAAGGTGAGCCTGAACCCGACCCGTTCGACGCTCCGCCAAAGTGACGTACTCTTTTTTCGCCTCCATTCCAACGCAGCGGCGTCCAAGTTCAAGCGCCACTTCTCCGACCGTTCCAGAGCCAAAGAACGGATCAAAAACGAGGTCTCCGTGTTTGCTCCCGGCCATGATGCAAGGGCGTACTAAGGCTCTGGGAAAGACCGCAAAGTGGGCCTCCGCATAAGGCTCAGTGTTTATCGACCATACAGTGCGGCGTGACTTCATGCCGCCACCGTTCACGGCAGGCTCCTTGATGGCGTCGTGGTCAAAGTAGTACCTTTCCGACTTGGTCAAGAGAAAGAGGTATTCATGGCACACGGTCACACGGTCCTTGACCGACTCCGGCTGGTTGTTGGGCTTGTGCCAGATGATATCGTTGCGAAGGTACCAACCATCGAGCTGACACGCCATAGCGAGCATCCACGCTACACCAATAAGGTCTTTCGGTTTCAATCCTGCTGGCGTCTGCGGACGGTAGGCCATTCCACGTCCCTTGTTCTTGTCGTCTGCATCCCGCCACGTGCGCCCGCCGCTTGTGTAGGTGTTACCGATGTTGAGCCAAAACGTACCATCTGCGCGAAGGACTCGACGTACTTCGCGAAAGATTGAAACGAGACTCTGGATGTAATCGTGGAGAACAGGCTCGGCCCCGATTTGGTGCTCATGCCCGTAGTCTCGGACGCCCCAGTAAGGTGGCGAGGTGACGACACAGTGAAAGGTCTCATCAGGGATGTCCCCAATGAGCTTGCGCGTGTCTCCTTCAATAATACGCAGCGGATCGTGCTCGGTGGGCTCAGTGAAATTCATCGTGCGTGATGCTACTCGTGGTCCTCTCCACGGAACTGGTCAAGGGCCGTTTGGACCCCAAAACAGGGTATCATGGCGATGGCATCAACTACGCCGCGCCTCTCGTTAGTGGGATCGAAAGAAATTTGGTTAAGCCGCTAAAAAGTGTAACCCGAAAAAGTAACCCGGTGCCGAAATTCCGGCGCTTTCGGGAGAAGTTGAGAAGACGCCAATCACAAGAAAATCGCGGTCCCACGAGTGAAAGAGAACTGGAGCGGATTCGGGATTTTTGGGGCAGATCTTCCCTTTCAGTTTAGGAAACCGCTGCTCTATCCAGTTGAGCTACGGGGACTGCCAGCTAAATAGACTTTCAGAATCCAACGGGGTACAACAACCCAAAGTTCTACCAAAGATTCTACCTTGGTGCCCCCCCCCATCCACTGACGTCCTACGCGGTCTCCGCATGATTTCAAGGACGGAGGTCCTGCGCTAATTCGGCTGCGGCTTGCGCAGGTGTGATCACTCGGGCGCCATGTAAAATCTCCGGCGGATAGTCCACGAGATTCCCAGTCACGA
>CAYVDZ010000034.1:8545-11125 GCA_964450575.1 uncultured Opitutus sp. | reverse complement strand
GTCACGATGGTCTTGTCGGTCGTGACAAGTGCTGCCTCGACAAAAACGATGTCGTCCGCATCCGGGCCAACGACGACAAGCGGGCCCGGCGTCACCATCATCTGACTTTGCAATCCGGTGAGAAAGGCGCGGATCTTTTCCGGTTTCAGCTTCAAGCGGGGACGATGCAACACGTCCCGGTATTCAGCCAGAATGCGGGCGTCATAAACAAGCTTCACCCGACCATCGAGAACTGCGTCGAGCACGCGCGCTGGGGGTCCATGAGGATTCAGCAAAGCGGACACGAGAACATTGGTGTCGATTACCCACCGTCTCATTTTTGTCGGCGCCGGGCTGTGCGCACCGCTGCAACCTCAGCGTCGATCTCCTTCATCGTGAGAGTATCGGTGCCGTTCACAACGGAATCGGATCGAATGGCCTCAACGGCCTGCGTCAGCGCCACCCGGTCAAGCATCTCCAAATCACGGGAGAAAGTCGCTTCCGAGGTCGGGATCATAATCGCTTTCGGTTTGCCGTTGGCGGTAACCAGGACGCGACCGGCTCGGCTTACCGCAGCCAGCGCGCGGCCTGGGTGGGCGGAGAACTCACGGGATGCGAGCCACTTGGTTTTCATGGCCTCAAGTGTCGTGCAAATGTCGTGCATGTCAAACAACCGGGTCCGGACTGGATGGATACAAGGGCAGTTCGACTGCGGCAGCAGCGTGCAACGGGTTGCTCGCACTCGCGGCATTCTCCGTCGACGCACCGCTCGCGACCATAAGACCCGCAAGCTTCCAGGGGTCCTTCCCTGGCAAGTTGAGCGCGGCGCGCGTCAGCCCCTTCGTGGAGCACGAACGCGGCCCAGGAGCGATGCCGGAGCACGCCAGCGCCGGCATCCGCGCCATTGTGCGCCGGGACTTGACGAGGTCTGGCGTAGCTACAATGTAGGCACATGAGCGCGATCACGGCGAAAGTCTTCCAAGCGGGAAATTCCAAGGCCCTGCGCCTGCCCCGTTCGCTCGCGGTGAACGCCAAGACTTACGAGGTCACCCCCATGCCCGATGGCTTCATGATGGTCGATCCGGCCGCCAAGGCGCGCCGGCTGAAAGCGCTGCGTAAGCTCCGGGCGCTACCCCCGATGCCGGAGGACTGGGCCCGCCCGTGATCGATGCCGCTCTACCTTCTCGACACCAACGTCCTCTCCCGCCTCGCGCGAGGGCTCGATCAGCAAATTGCAGAAAAGGTCGCTCAGCATATCGACGACTGCGTTTTGTCATCCGTCGCTTGGTATGAGTTGGAGTACGGCGCGGCCCGCAGCTCCGATCCCGTGAAATCAGCCGAGAGGCTAACGCTGCTTCGATCGATCTTTCCGCTCGTCCGCGCATTCGAAGAAGAGGACGCCAGCGAGGCCGCTTCCGTGCGTGCTTATCTGGAGACACTCAAACCTAACGCGCAGCCCATTGGGCCGCATGACGTGCTCCTGGCGGGCCATGCGCTCGCGCTAGGTGCCGTGCTCGTGACGCACAACGTGCGCGAATTTAGCCGCGTTCCACACCTCGTCGTCGAGGACTGGCAGACACCGGCCTGACCGCGCCCACACCTTGTCATACCAGCCGAGCGTCCGAAAAACAGATCGCGCTTCCCCACGAGCGGCGGCGGCCCTCGAACATTACCTCAATGCGCAGAGCCTAGATGGAGCCCCCCCTTTTTCAGATTAAAATCACTGCTTTGGCGGTATTACTGCCCGCTTTCGCGAGCATAACGACGGTAATGCGCAATACGCGTTAAATTTTACCGCTTAAGCGGTCAAAACATAATAATTCGCCCATTTGGCCGTTGATCACTCGGATTTCCGTAGTTAATTACCGCTTAAGCAGCAATGATCCCCTTGGCCGAATTGATTCACAGCCACCGGCGCAAGGCCGGTTTAACCCAAGCCCAATTGGCCATACTCGCCGGCGTGGGCAAGACGGTCGTTTGGGATCTGGAGCACGGTAAGGAGTCGGTCCAATGGGACACGCTTCAGAAAATCTTCCGTGTGCTGAACATCACTGTCGCATGGCAAAGCCCATTGCTGGAGCGAGCGGCAGCATCACCATCGCCTCCTCCGGCGACATCATTATCACCACCCTCGTCGTCGTCACCGGCACGATTGTCGACCTCGCCGGCATCCTCGCCCTCGCCTTCGTCAAAACGGAAGCGGTCGTCATGAAGCGCGCACGCATTTATCAACAGGATCAACTCGCCGGCCTCTTGGAAGCCCGGGATGACGGCACGTATCGCTTCACTTATGACGACGCGTTTCGCGGCGAGCCGGTCTCTCTCACAATGCCGACTCGCCAGCGGGTGTGGGAGTTTCCGCGTTTCCCCGCGCCGTTTGAGGGCCTGCTTCCCGAGGGTTTCCAACTCGATGCGCTGCTGCGGATCCGTAAGCTGGATCGCAACGATCTGTTTAGCCAACTGCTCGCCGTCGGAAAGGACGTCGTTGGCTCCCTGCGGATCGACGCCGCCCCATGAGGTGTCTGATCACGAATGATCCCTGGGAAGGTCCGGGGCCGTATTCGCCGGCTGGTTTGCGCCTCCTTGATCGCCGGTTGCAAG
>CAYVDZ010000034.1:3664-8535 GCA_964450575.1 uncultured Opitutus sp. | reverse complement strand
CCGCTGCCCTTCACCCGGGAACAACTGCTGGAAGAAGCGGCCGCACGCGCAGTGAAGATGTCGGTTCAAGGCATGCAGCCCAAAATCAGCACGGTGCTGCGCGTGACTGAAGGCCAGATGAAGATCGTCGACCACGACGGACGGTATATTGTGAAACCGCCCCATGTAATCTACCCGGAGCTGCCGGAAAACGAAGCGCTCACCATGTCGCTCGCCGCCACCTTAGGCATTGAGATCCCCGTGCACGGGCTACTGCTGAACAGCGACCAAACCCATTCGTATTTTATCCGCCGTTTCGATCGCGCGGGCGGGAGCAAACACCCGGTCGAGGATTTCGCGCAACTGAGCGGCGCAAGCCGCGACACAAAGTATGATTCCAGCACGGAGCGGCTAATAGAAATCATCGACCGCTACTGTACGTTTCCCGCCTTGGAGCGGATGAAATTCCTCGACCGGCTGCTCTGCGCTTACCTGACTGGCAACGAGGATATGCATCTCAAAAACTGGTCGCTCATCACGCGCGACGACAAAGTTGAGCTATCACCCGCCTACGACTTGTTGAATACCACCATCCCCAACCCCCGCAATCGCGAGGAACTAGCGCTGCCGCTCCGTGGTAACAAATCCAATCTCCGTGCGAATGATTTCTGGCGTTATCTCTCTGGCGAGCGGCTCGGCCTCAGCACGGCGCTAATTGAGCAAACGAAGATACGATTTGCCGAAGCCTGTGCCGGATGGCCGGCTCGGATCGAATCCAGCTTTCTCTCCCCAGAGATGAAGACACGCTACCTCACTTTACTCGAGGACCGTCGTCAGCTACTCAGTTTGTGAAAGACGCGCGCAGCGGTCCACCCACGCTGCCTCTTCGGTTTCGGCGGTCGCCAATATCCCAAGCAGTAAGTATGGACACTTCGCTGCATGATATAGGCAAGGACTCGTCGCTGGGGTCTACCATCGACCGCCGCCCTGGCGCGAATCGGGCAGGCGCTCGCCGAGCTGCCCGACACCTGCGCCAAAATGCTCAAAGGCTGACCCTTCGCGCGGGCAACCCCACGCGCCGGGACCGGGGACCACCGGGACCCCGAGGCTGGACAAAACCCTTCCGCACCGTCTTTCGGCGCATGGGCTGTGCCGGAAGAATGAGCGAAACATTGAACCTTTGACCACATTTGTAGTCTATCACCGCTGGAGGCCTCCTGGTTTCCGGCGTCATGAAGCGAATCCCCAAAATCTCCGATACCGAATGGGAAGTCATGCGCGTGATCTGGGCCCACCATCCCATCACGGCGGCCGATGTCATCGTCCGCCTCACCGCCGCCGACTCCACGTGGCACCCGAAAACCGCCCGGACCCTGCTCGCCCGACTCGTCGCCAAGGAAGCACTGGGGTTTGTCGAGTCCGGGCGCGGTTATGTCTATAGTCCTCGGGTCACGGAGGCCAACTGTATTGCAGCCGCAAGCGGCTCCTTCCTGGAACGGGTATTCGGAGGCGCGCTTCAGCCCATGGTTGCACATTTCGTCGCCCAACGCCGACTCACCCCGGAGGAACTCGCCGACCTTCGCGCGATCCTTGAGCAAACGCCGCCGGCCAAACGATCGGCCGGCCAGCGAAAACGAAAGCAGCCATGAACAGCGGCGCCTTCCTCGTTGATCTTGCTCACAGTTCCATCGCTGCCGCGATCCTGGCGACGCTCGTTTTCGCACTTCAATCGGTTTTCCGAAAACACCTCACCCCCCACTGGCGCTCCATGCTCTGGCTCCTGGTCGTCGCACGCCTGCTTCCTATATCCGTCAACAGCGATCTCAGCCTGTTCAACCTATTTCCTGAGTGGATCCGTCACGCTCCCGTCCTCAGCGCCGCAACCCCCGACAAAAACGAGTCGGGGAAATTCTTTGCCCAAACCGAACGCAACGCGTCGCCGACACCTCGACCTCTCGTCTCGGCCAACCTTCGCGCCCCAGCCCGTCCCCAATCGGACTCTATATATTCCGACTGGCACTTGCTCCTTTTTTTCATCTGGCTGGCAGGTGTAATTATAGCGACCGGATCCGTACTCGTTCAATCCACCCGGTTCGCCCGTACCCTCGTCCCGCTGCAACCCGTCACTTCCGAACCCATCCACGAGCTCCTCCTCGATTGTTGCAGGACCATGGGAGTACGGCGGCCACCTCTTCTCCGCGAAACCCGTGCGCTGCAAACTCCCGCACTCTACGGATTCTTGCGTCCGACGCTGCTGCTGCCCGAGGGATTCACCCGTACTTTCTCCCGGAGCGAGCTGCGTTTCGTACTCCTTCATGAGCTGGCGCACCTCCGACGCCTCGACCTCCCCCTGAATGGATTGATGACACTATTGCAGATCATCCATTGGTTTAATCCGCTGGTGTGGTTCGCCTTTGCCCGCTGGCGTCTCGACCGCGAAATTGCCTGCGACGCCGCAGCAATCACCGCTAGCGGAACTCAGAGTGCCCATGCTTACGGAGGAACCCTGCTTCGCCTCCTCGAGCGTTGTTCCACTCCTGCTTATAGTCACCAAAGCCTTCTCCAGATCGCCGGCCGCAAAACTGAAATACAACAACGCCTGACTATGATCAGTTCCTTTACACCTTCCCGAAGAAAAGCTCTGGCCATCGTTCTCATGGGTATCCTCGCATCGCTTGGACTCACCGATGCCCAAGTTCAGTCCAGCCCTGGCAAACCGGGCCACGGCACGGCCAACTCGCCTCCGCCCCAACAGAACGACAACCCGGCCGACGTAACGTCGTCGCCTTCGGACCGGCCGGGGCGGACTCCCAACGGGCGACGCATCACGACGGCGGATGTGGACCGAGCGATGAGCAACGAGATTGCTGTGCGCTTTGAAGGCGACCGTTCCAGCTTCCTCCGTCATCTACGAACAGACTCCAAAACCATTCGGGCGTATCGTCGGGAAACCGAAGCGAAACTTATCAGCGGCGAGATCCCGCTTCCGCTCGTTTCCCATTCGATCCCGGTCACCGAGGTCGAGGAGGAGGTTCATCTCCGGCTGATCCAACTCACGCGTGCGCCCGCCGAAGACGATGCATCGCTGCTCGCCCGCGCCACTCTCCTTATGCAAAAGCTGAGCGCCGGGGAGTCGTTTGCCGACCTCGCCAAAGCCTACAGCGATGACTTCCGGCGTACCCGAGGCGGAGATTGGGGATGGCTGAAGCGGGCAGATCTCAGGGATCCTTTCAACGCGATTGCCTTCCAGTTGAAAGCCGGGGAAGCGTCGCCGCCCATTCTTCTTCCCGAAGCGTGCTTTATTCTTTTTGTCGAGGATCGTCGCCCCCATCACGGGAACGTACTGCCGTGATCCATCGCGCTCATGACCTTTGCGCTTTCCTTAATTTTCCCGCGCAAACGCGGTTTCAATTGAGCGCAGATCCGAGTCGCAATCTTGTAGGGACCAACGCAAACTGCCTCGTCACTCATCGCCAAGCGCGCGCGTCGGCGGGTCGCCCCCTACGATATATTAGGTTTACTACAGGCGACCCGCTTCTCTCTGAGCAGCGAGCCGAGGCTTTCCGTTTCGCTCCACGCTTGTCACCACCAGAAGACGCCGCTTCTCTGCGCCACGCGCCGCCCGTCCTTCGTTTAGCCGGCATCCCCGTGCTTCCTTGTTGAATGGCGACACGTCTTGATTCCGGCTGTACATTATCATCCTCCCTCTTAGCCTTATCCTCATGTCGTCCTTCGTCCGGAAGGTAGCGTCACGGGTGGGATGGTACAGAACGCCCGGCCTTCTTCTTGCGCTCACGGCCATCGCGTGGAGTGCTCCCCAAGCGACATTTACCCTGCCCCTGCAGGGCGATGGAGAAACCCTCGGCGCCGCCGCACCGTCCGCCCGTTCGTTTCAATGCGACGATCCCGCCTTGCTCGCCTGGATCACCACCACCGTGCTGCCGCGACTTCTCGCGGACTGGATTGATATAGAACCCGAAACGGTGATGGATGCGGACGGCATCCTCAAAACCGGACTACCCGAACTCACGCCTTTGCCGGCGGGATTTGTGAGCGTCACCTCCGCCCTCGACTCGGCCAACTCCAGTTCCGACCGCGCCGTCTTCAAGCTGACCTTCGCCCCAGGAAACGATCGCGCCGAACTCGACCTCGTCATTGAATGCTCCTGGGTTCCCCCCGGCGCAGCCTGGCGCGTGACGCTTGGCGAACTACGTGAGCTTGTACTGGCCTCGCCCCCGGGCGAGCGGCTGGCCCTTTCCGAGGACGACCTGGAACGAGCCTCGCGGCTCTCGGCCATGTCCGTATACTTTGTTCATGTCGCGGGCGCAGAAGCCGAAATTGTCGCTACGGTCCCGTCTGCACCGATTCCGCCGCGATTGGCGGTCGCCGCCATTGCCACCGCCGCCGAGATTGAGCGTCAGGACTTGCTCGCCGCATGGTCCGCCTCGGGGCGACCACCCGCACGCGCCCTGAACGGGTTGCGGAACGCACTGCAGCGGCAGTTTGGCACCGCCGTACACCAGCCACTCACACCCAAGTTCGAACTCAAACCCGAGACGCTGAGTGCGACCGCCTTTCGTTTGAAGCTCTTGAAATTCGATCCCATCACCCGTCAGATCGTCCGCCTTGGACTGTGGGTCGGGCACGACGGCGAAACCGTCCCGGAAGAACGCCTGCAGCAGTTGCGTGCCCGTGGCTGGCAGACCGACACGCTCCAGCAGCATTTTTCCAGGCTTGAAACGGACTATAGCTCCGCGCTGGAACGCGAGGAAACCTACCGGCTCGTTCCGCCCGCGTACATCACCGAAGCCGAAGCGGTGGCTCGCGCCGGCTTTGTGGGAAAGTTGAACCGGGTGCGGCCTCCCGCGCCCTTTATCGTGGAAACGCTGGCC
>CAYVDZ010000034.1:0-3654 GCA_964450575.1 uncultured Opitutus sp. | reverse complement strand
CTGCTTCCTTCACCACGCTCACCGCGCCCGACGCCACGTCTGCTTCGGATCCGGAATTAGCGTCGGCAACTGCCGCGCGCGCGAGAGAACGCACCCTGGTGTTCGCCGTCACCTACCAGCCCCGGCTCGATGAAGCCGTAGCCGACCTCAAGATTACTCCGGAAGAGGGCATCGTAGGCGGCGCCTCATTCTCGTCGCGCAATCTCACCGCGGGACTCGATGACGCGTTTTATGTGGGCTTCGATGCCGGCGATCATCTCCAGGACGCAACGCTCTCCTATAATACCGCCACCCGGAAAACCGCACGCGATCAACTCTGGCAGGTGAATGGCGCGGCCGGCTGGACCCGCGACGATGAACAGCGTTTCGGCCAGGCGACGACGTACGCCAGCGGCGAGAAAACCGACGCCAACGTTGACCTTGATTTCTGGATACACGAACGCGCCACGCCAGCGACCGGCACGACGCCCGGTCTGCGCCGCTGGCTCAAGGTAACGCCCAACGCCGGCTGGACGCGCCAATCGCTGAAGGCTGCCGAGCCCTTGTTTATCCGCGATCCCAACTACCGCGGACTGCACGCCGGACTCTCGCTCGACGCCGGTTGGCGCGAAGATCGCCCGGCGCCCAAGCACTCTGGCGTGCACGCCTCCCGCCGTTCGGCGCGGCTCAAGCTGGAGACATTACATACCTGGCGGGAGGCGGGGCCCGACTTCACAATCGCGCGCGTCCGCAGTGAAGCGCAGTGGCAGTTCGGTCCCGGCGGCGAGCGCCGTCATTACCTCGGCTTCGCGCTGCAGGGCGGCACGGCGTCACGCGAGACTCCGATCGGCGCCCAGTGGCGATTGGGTGGTGAGGAATGGCTGCGCGGATTGGAGGAAGGCGAACTCATCGGCCGACACGTCCTGGCGGCGCGACTCGAAGCCGGTGTCGATCCCTTTGGCCTCCTCGGTGGGACCAGAGCCGCCGCCAGCACCGCCGCCACCGCGAGCACGGCTTCAGCCTCCACCGCGGTTCCACCGGAGAAAAAAGCCCCGACGATCGCCGACACCCCGATCCTGCTCGTGGCCTCGATCGAGAGCGGGAGCGTTTCAGGCCAGGAGTCGCTGATCGCCAACGCGGCGCCCTCCACGGCGAGTTCCTTCGGTCTCGGTCTGCAATTTCTAAGCGCCGGGAGCGGCAAGAGCCCAATGCCTTTCGAGCTGAACCTCGGCTACGCATGGTCGCCCCAAGGACAGCGCGAAAACGGCCGCGTCTATGCGTCCGTGCAATTTCTCTTTCCGATCCGCAACTCCACGCAACCGCCATGAATAAACTCGTATTCACGTATAACAACCAAGAGCTCGCGCTGACCTCCGACGGACACGCTGTATACACTATGCCGCCACCCGACGCCAAACCCGGCCGCTGGAAGACCGAGCTCGGCACCAACCGGATCGAAGTCACGTTGCCGGGACTCGGCTCGGTCAATGTCGAAGTCGACTATACCTTCAACGCCAGGAACCAGCTGCAGCTCGCCATCCCCGCACAGGACCGCGTCCTGGATGCGGCCGGCCCCGAGCCGTTCGCCGGCCGGATCCACGTCGATGATCCACAGGATCTCACCTATATCTGCGTCGATGACGATGGGATGGATCGGGATTTCAAGATCGCCGCGTACGGCACGTTTCACTTCGACAGTAAAACCGACCGGCTTCTGTTCACGCCCACCGGTGAAGAGAGCGCCACGGAGATTCGGGGACTCGTGCGGAATCGCAATAATGTCGTCGCTGATATATCCACGCGCCCGAGTCTTACGGTTCATGATTTGCTCCAGTTCAAAGCCGCGACGGCCAACACCCTCGCAGGCAAGCCCGTGGTCATCGATGCCATCATCGAATTCGTCGGAAAATGGGATCTCTACGAGGGCAAACTCGCGTTCGTGGCGGAGTACGATTCGACCGGTGCCAAGCCGTCGACCTTCGTCTCTTTCGGCGGATCGATCAAGGGCGTCGATGCCAGTCTTGTTTATTCCGACGGACCCGACGGCAAGATTCTTTTCAATATAGCCGGCAAATTCCAGTTCAACCAAACGACCGGTCAATGGGACGCGGCGCTCGGTTACGCCAATAACACGCTCAGCGGTTCGCTCTCGCTCAACGCCAGCAGCAAAATCGGCGTGAATGGCAAGCTCGACCTCGCGGGCAAGATCACCCTCAAACAGAAAGGCGGCGGCAAGATGGCGATCGATCTCAAGCTCGCCGCGCGCTACGAAGCCAACGGCAACCGCATCGATTCGTGGGTGGAATATCAGGGCGGCGTCTTTGAGCTCATGCTCGCGGGCAAAGTTAATATAGGCGCCGCCGGCGACGTTGACTTTCAAGTGAACTATGCGCCCAACAAACCCAACGAGAAGCTCACGCTGAAACTCGGAAACTGGAACACCGACTCGAAACTTAAAGTCACGCTCAACGCGATTCTGAGCAAGAAGGGCCTGACCGTCGCCACCTCCAGCTCGTTCCGCGTTCGTTGGGAAGACGGCTTCATGGTGCCAGCATAACCGCCGCGATAGGCCTCGCCGGCCGCCGGCGCGTGACGGGCGGATCACATCTTTGTCGCCTGCTCCATCCCTCCCGGAACGGTAACCCACCGCTTGCCTCGCCGTTGGAAATGGCTAACATAGTCAATTGTTTAAAAATCATGACCACGGTCGTCTTTTTTCGATGTCTGGCCATTTGGCTTCTCATGGTGGTGCTCGAGACAATCCACGGCATCGTCCGTCAACGGTTCCTCGCTCCAACCTGGGGTGATCTCCCCGCCCGCCAGATCGGGGTGGTCATCGGCTCAAGTTTCATCCTTCTCATCGCATTTTTCAGCTATGAGTGGATCGGGGCAAGAAGCGTAAAGCAGCAGCTTACAGTCGGCGCACTTTGGGTCACGCTCATGGTCGGGTTCGAAATTGGGTTGGGTCTTTTGTTAGGGATGTCGAGCGAGCGACTATTATCCGATTATAATATCGCGAAGGGAGGCTATATGAGCCTTGGACTGGTAGTACTCTGGTTGTCCTTGACCCTGGTCTCAAAATTCAGATCACGCGATGCGTAGTCCATGTCATCCCGGGAGCTCCCCGCCCCGCTCCGCCCCAGCCCGCGACGCGGAAACGCTCCTCCCGCGACCGGTTGCTTCCCGGTGCCACTTCGGTCAGATTAGGGCCATGGCTGAAACCAATCCTCCCATTGCACCCGGCACGCGCATTGGACACGTCCATCTCAAGGTCGCCGAGCTCGAGCGAGCGCTCGCTTTTTATCAGGGCGTCCTTGGCTTTAAAATCACGCAGCGCTATGGGAAACAGGCCGTCTTTCTGTCTGCCGGCGGTTACCATCATCATATTGGTCTCAACACCTGGGAAAGCCGCGGTGGCCCGCCTCCGCCTCCCGGCAGCACCGGCCTATATCATGTTGCGATTCTCTACCCCACCCGGGCGGATCTCGCGGACGCTTTGCGCCGGGTACAGGCTGCGGGGATCCCACTTGATGGCGCCGCGGACCACGGAGTGAGTGAAGCGCTTTACTTACGCGACCCCGATCAGAACGGCGTCGAATTGTATTGGGACCGGCCGGAAAACGCCTGGCCCCGTACCGACGAGGGTGAGCTGGCCATGGTGAGTCTGCCCTTGGA
>CAYVDZ010000033.1:0-16503 GCA_964450575.1 uncultured Opitutus sp. | reverse complement strand
GTACATGCCGGGAGCACCCGGATCACCGCTGAGCAAGGGGAACAAGATTGTGCTGACGGGAATGCGGGGAGGGAGCTGACGAGCCGCTATTTCGAAAAACCGGACCCGGTGTCCTTCGTCGACGTCGCCCTCCATCGGAAGGGAATCGCTCTTCGTGGGAAGACCATCCGTGAGCAAGACAATGCTGTCCGGTAACCGGGGGAGGAAACGGATGGCGGTGAAGGCCCGCTCGAGATTGGCGCCGCCTCGGGGCACGACCGTATGCAATTCCTTCAACACTTTTGTGAGAGTGGACTTGTCCTTCGTGCTAAACCACTCGTCTCCCCGGGTGGGTAACACCGGCGTCGTCTCTTCGTTGAAAAATAGAATCTGGAAGCGCGTTTCAGGATCGAGCGTGGCGAGCAGCCATTCCAAGGCATGGATTGTACGCTTCCATTTCGGAGCTTCCCGCTTCTCGTCATCGGAAGCGTCGAGCCGGGACGCAGCCTCGTCGATCGTGTCGCCCAGCATCGATCCGGACGTACGAACGATGAAGACGACAAATTCGCCCGTGAGTTTAACGCCGGTGAGGTATTGCCGCCGGTCGATTTCCGGAATGGGAATCGGTGCGAAATCCTCCGTCGGCAGGGCTTTCTTTTCGGCCAGTAGACGATCCAGCGCGTCTTTCAGGATTCCCGTTTGCTGAAGCATCAGGAGTAACTCGCGTTTCCGATCACTCAACTTCACCTGATCTTCCTTGGTCTTGGCGTTGATATCGTCCAGTTCCAACTGGGCCGTCGCCAGCATCTGCGCCAACTTCTCCATCGCCGCTTTCGAGGTGTTAAGGTCGCTGTCCGCCTTTTTTACCTGCTCGCGGACATCCTCGACCACGCTCTTATCGACACTCGATTTCGAGCTGATCGTCAGGAGAAAGACGAGGAGGACCGCACCGAAACCGCAACAGATGCAGTCCAGAAACGAGATGCTGAAGACCTCGGTTTCGCGGCGGCGACGAGCAAGTGACATGGTACTGAAAGACTAGGCGTGGCGGCCGTTGATGGGGGGGCAGTGGGCAAAAAGGATGTCGGCGGACGCGTTCTTGCACCGAACGGTTAATCGATCTCCTGCATTTATCAAGGTGCGGGAGCTGGATCCATTCGGTTCGAAGCCGGGTCGGGCGGGCGCCGCGTCGACAAACCAGATTCGGCCTCCCTCGTTGATCAGCGGCACCGCGCAATCTTCGGTGCCATTGAAACTGTCCGGCAAGACCAGATCGGCGCCGAGATCAGCCAGCCCGATCGTGAAACGTGGTTTCCCGCCAAGGGCATGACCGAGGCCATCGAGAATCGCGTGGGTGGGTGCAGGATTCGCCTCGGACTGGCGGTTTTTTTTCAACCGCGCCTCCCACTCGGCGCTCGTGGAACGGCGCGCATCGACCAGGGGTACGGCTTTCTCGAGGGGCACGTCCGCGAGATCATCGGGCACGGTCATGCGGGCGGCGCCGACTTGCGCCGCTCCGCAAGCAGCAGCGCCTTTGGGGAGCCGGAGCAGCCGGTTAAAACCCGCGGATCGCAGCCGCGCTTCGATGCCTGGCAGATGCGCGGTGCGGTCGGTCAACGCGATCGTGCAGGGATCAGATGCATGAGGGGAATTTTGCAGGAACGATTGCAGACCCTGCACCAGCGCGACGCCAAATGCATGGGAATCCACCGCGAGTTGTTCGCGCTTTGCGATCATCTCGTAGCCCCGGGTCGCGGTATTGAAATGATAGCGCCACTCGCCGCTTTCGCTCACGAGGAAGTCTTTCGTCTGACGGAAGAACATTTGCTCGATTTTCCCATCCTCGAGAATGTCGAACGCCGTATGGCGCAGGAAACGGTTGCCCATCGTTCCGGTGACCTGTTTCAACAGGTGCGCATATCCCAACTGGGGAAGGTGGATGAAATCTTTCCGCTCCAGTTTTTCATCGGTGCCGAGCAGCGTGATGTCGGCACCTTCCAGCTGAAGATCGATCACGACAACGGGGAGAGCCGGGTTGAAGCCGTCCGCTCGCGGGTCGCAGAGTGCCGCGCAGGCCATGTCGATCATGCCGGCGAGCGGAAGGTTTATTTCGCCGAACATGCCGAGAAGCAGCCCCAGCTTTTCCTCTTCGGCCGCGTGATCTTTCAGATACGATCCAGGCACCGCGACGACGACCTTGTCGAGGGGCCCCGCCGCGGCCGCCAGGCGGCTGGCATACTCGCGGAAAAAGAAAAAGCAGAGTTCTGAAAACGACGGTGGTTTGGCACCGACGGTCAGACCGGATGGTTCGTGGGCGAGGCGTGACCAGAACGTGTGAGCGACCCGCCGGGGATGGACAAACCACATGTCTTCGGCCGGGCGGCCGAAGGTCAACTTCGGCCCATCGGCGTAACCGTAGCCGGGCCACTCGGGAACGCCGTTGGTATCCGGAATGTCAATGAGATGGGGCTCGTTGGATTCGCAGGATGCGGTCAGCAGGCCCGCATCACAAAGTTCAATTCCGATGGTTGCCATGGATTCAGTTACACGAGAGCGCTGGAATTCTCCTCCCTGACAGGCACCTTCATCACATCGATCAATTTGTTGCGGCAATACGTCTGGGTCTCGATGACAAAAGATTCCTGCCGCGACTGCACGATGTGCATGAAGTACATCAGCGCCATTGAGATTATCAGTGCGACCAGAGTGGAGTTGAACGCCAGGCCGAGAGCTGCAGTCACCGGTCCGATGTCGCCCTTGATGGCTTCCTCGGCAAAAGCCAGAGCAAGACCGATGCCTCGCACCGTCCCGATAAACCCGATCGCCGGTATCGCCCACGCGATGTAGCGCACGAGCGACAGAGAGGAATCGAGCCGGTCCGCTGTGAGTTCGGCCCGCTCTTTAACCGCGTTCGCCGAGTCCTGAATCGAGCTCGTGGCGTGGAAACGATGCAGCGCCGCCAGCATCGCTTCCGGCAGAAGTCGCTCCCGCCAACGCGGATCGCGGTCGACCGCGGCGCGAAGCTCCTTGTAGCGGTCGAGGGCGTCTTCCGGAATGATGCGTTCACCGGGTTGCACCCGGACGAAGTCGTGATTGAAAAGACGTCGTTCCGCCCGGACTTGAATCAATTTATGACCGAGGATGATCAAGCCCCAGACGGCAAAGATGATGACGAATTGCTGCTCCGGATCCTTGATGATGATAAACACCGAGCGCTGATCGGAATCGCGGCCTGAGACGTTTCCTTGAGCGGCCATGAGGCGCTGTTTGACTTCGATGTCGGCTACGCGGGGACGCACCACGAGGCTGTAAAAAGGAGCGACCAGCAACACCGCGACGAGAAGACCGATGGCCGGAACCAGAAAGTCGGACGAAAGAATGCCCTTGTTTCGTGAAATCATAGGAATAGAAGTGACGACTAAAGCTGGGTGAACGTCAGGTTGCTATATGCTCCATTCTCTCTCAATTTCAAATCGACCGATGAAGTGTTTGAGCGGTCGACCAGAAAAGCTGACTTCGTTTGCAAGAAAAAACGAACACTCTTTAGTTAGGGCGAGTCTAATCTAATTACCGCATCACGTTTTGCTTCCCATGGAGAATATCACTTACCGCCTTTCAGGGCGTTGCAAGCAGTTGGTCCTTCTCGGCACCGCTTTGGCGGTGGCCGGTTTCAGCGGTTGCTCCTCGGTCGCCCCGTCCAAAACCGCCACGGGCGCGGGCACGGGCGCAATGATCGGTGGCGCCGGCGGCGCGATTATTGGGTCCAGTAGTAGCATGGGCACGGGCACCGGTCTGCTCGGTGGTGCCGCTGCCGGCGCGCTGGTCGGTGGCATTGTCGGCATGGTGCAGGATGCCAAGGACCGCAAGGAACAGGATCGGCTGGCACAGGAACGCGCCTACCAACAGGAACTCGCCAAGCGTCGTGCGGAAGATGCACGCTCCAAAGCGAGCATTGAAGAGGAACTTGCGATCGCGGCAGGTTTTCAAATTTCAGAAATCGAACTCAACGACGCCCGCAAAAAGCTCGAGCTGGCAAATGACCGGCTGAAGCGTTTGCGGGACGAGCGGTCCGCCGCGCTCGCCAAGAAAAAGGAGCTCGATGAAGCCTTCGAGAAAACTCTTTCGACTGAAGCCGAGATCGCCCGCCTCGAGGAAGAGTTGGCGCGTCTCAAGGGCGAGGAGGCCCTTGCAACTCCTGCTCCGGCCGTCGACAACCGGGACGTTCCGCCAACTCCCACCAATGGCGGCCGGCCCGGAATCTAATCGTCCCCGCGAGCCTTTACCCGCTTTCGTGGCCTGATCTACGATCCATGAAATCGATTCTCTTCCGTGCGTGGCTCCCGGTGTTTCTCCTCGGGTCACTGATCGGCGCGGGTTGCGCAAGTCGCTCCACGTATCAGGTGAAAGTGGATGCGATCACCAGGCCAGTCGCGGCCCAGACGCAATCGTATGCGCTAAAAAGCAAAGATCCACGGCTGGGAGACGAGAGTCTGCGTTACCGCGAAGCCGCGGATTTCGTGCGGACGGCGCTGTCGGGCAAGGGCCTGTACGAGGCGCCCAATGAGGAGCAAGCCGACATGGTCGTAGAACTCGATTTCGGCATGGAATCGCCCCGGACCAAACTCGAGCGCGTCAGCGTTCCCGTGTATGCTCAGGTCGGCGGGCAAGTTCGGTACGATACGGTTCCGGTGCTAGATTCACGGGGCAACACGAGTTTCCGCACCGTTGCGGTCTACAACCAGCCTCGGAGCGAGCTGATTGGTTACGACGATGTTCCGCGGCAGGTCACTATCTACGAAAAGTATCTCAAGGTCACGGCGCGCGAAAATAAGGAGGGCGTCGAGGGCCGCCCGCCATCGGAGTTGTGGAGCATTCACGCCAGTGCGGAAGACGAGAGCAAGGATCTCAGAAAGTACCTCCCGATCATGGCTTCGGCTTTGGTGGATTATATTGGTCAGAATTCTTCGAATCAGCAAACCGTGAAGGTGCGAGCGGACGGTCCGGGCGTGGAATTCATTCGTCGAGGGATGTCAGCCCCTCCCCCGGGGACATCGACATCGCCGGACTCCTCCGAGTCAGCCTCCCGGGAGCAGCAAAGGCCAGCGGGCGCTTGAGGTCGGCGCCGCACCTCGCGCGGCCGTGGATCGAGTGCCGACGGCGGGCTTTGGGTGCATCGTTTGGCTTGCGTTTTGCCGTCGCCAGAGCGCCGGCTACGGTTGGATGAGTCCCTTGCGAATCGCGAAACGCACCAGATCCGTCTGGGTGTGCAAACCGAGTTTTCGCAGTAAATTGGTTCGATGAGTTTCGGCGGTGCGGGGGCTAATGAAGAGCTTCTCCGCGATCTCAGTGTTGTTGTTACCCTCCGCGGCGAGCTGCACGACCATCCGCTCCCGCTGCGTGAGCGAGTGAAGCGGATCCGACTCGTCGGCCGGTTTGGAGACGAGAGCGTTGATGGCCCATTCCGAAAGGGTCGCACTCAGGAAACGCCGGCCCGCGAGCACCTCTTTTAGCGCCTGGAGAATCTCCTGAGACTCGGAGCCTTTGAGAATATAGGCCATTGCCCCGGCGCGGAGAGACTCGATCACGTACGGTTCGTCGTTGTGCATCGAGAGGACGATCACGCGTGTATTCGGACTGCTGACCCGCGTTTGCCGCAACACCTCGATGCCGTGCAGCCGTGGCATGTTGAGGTCGAGCACGAGGATTTGCGGTTTGTGCTTTTCGACCAGCTGCGCCGCGCTGAGTCCGTCGGATGCTTCCGCGACGATCCGGCAGGAACCTTCGCTCTCCAGGATGCCCCGGAGGCCGCGGCGCACAATGTCATGATCGTCGGCAAGAATGGCGGTGGTCATGGTGAAAGGGTCGTCGAGTCCGGAGAAAGGGTGAACTCGGCATGGAGGCGGGTGCCTTGTCCCGCTCGGGAAAATACATTGAGCCGACCGCCGGCGACATGAACCCGCTCGGCGATGCCGGCGAGCCCGAGCGAATCGCGGCGGGCCAAAGCCGCGGGTGCATCGAATCCGTGGCCACGATCGCTGATCTCGACCTGTAACGCCCGGTCATCGGCCGTGACAGTGACGACGGCGGCTTTAGCTCCGGAGTGACGTGCCACATTGGTGAGCGCCTCCTGCACCATGCGGAAGACGGTTGTTTCCAGCTCTGAAGGGAGGCGGGTTTCAGGGAGTGAGAGTTCGAGCTCCACCTGAATGCCGGTTTGATTTTGGAAGAGCCGCGTTTGCCATTCCAACGCCGGCCGGAGGCCAAGATCATCGAGCACGCGTGGTCGTAATTGCAGCGAGAGTTCCCGCACCGTTTGCAGCAACTCTCCCGTTACGCCCAACGCGTCCTGCAACGGCTCGCTCGGGGCGCAATCGCGGGCGGCTTCCAGCTGGAAACGCAGCCCGGTCAGCAGCTGCCCAATTTGGTCGTGGAGCTCCTGCGCCAAGGCGCGTCGTTCCTCCTCCTGCACCCGCAAGAGGCGGTTCGACAGCGCTTGCAGCCGTGCCGCATTTTCCTCGGCGTTTTCCTCGGCCTTACGACGGACCAGGATTTCCTGCTCCAGTTCGCGCGTGCGCGCAGTGACCTGCGCGGCGAGCGACTGATTCAATTCCGCGAGCTTCAACGCAAGTTTGGCGTTGAGGCGTTCGGTGTCGGCGCGCTTCAGCGCGTTGTTCAACGAAAAAACCAGTTCGGTCATCGTGCTGGATCCACGCAGAAGGCAGTCATGGGCTCCGAGCTTGAAGGCCGCAATCCTCGTCCCCGCTTGATCAAAATTGGCCAGCACGATCACTGGCAAATCTTCGTCCCGGGCTCGGAGTTGTCGCAACGCATCAAAGATCTCGAGGGTATCCAGATTCGGTCCGAGGACGACCCCGTCAAAGGTGAGTTCGCCGGCAAGGAATCGGGTCAACGTGGCCGGAGGCTCAGCCCAGACCTGCAGGCGGGCCGCACCCGCGGCGAAGAACAGGGCCGCGGACGAACGTTCCTGGTCGTCCGGATCAACGAAGAGGACCTGATATTGCCGGGCTGGACTGGTGCGGGTTCCGGCGGACAGGCGACTTTGATGCTTGAGGTGGGTTCGCTGGATCACCTCGTGGATCCGGCGGAACTCGGCAGAGTTTTTGTCGATGCAATCGACTGCGCCCGCGCGGAGTGCGCGCACCGCGAGTTCGTGCTGACCTTCGCCACTCACCATGATGACGGGCGTGGGATCGCGCCGCGCGGCCAACTCGCCGAGAACCTGGAGTCCGTCCAAATCCGGCATCCTGAGATCAAGCATCAGAATGTCGTAGTCTCCTCGTTCCATTGCCTGCAGGCAGGCGCGCCCCGAGTTGACGATCTCCAACGTACAGTCTGCGCTGGTTCGGTCGAAATAGAGCTGTACAATATCAGCAACCTGCGGGTCGTCTTCGGCGTAGAGAACGCGGATCATTGGACTTCAGCGTGGATTAGGTTTGGCCCACCGGTGGCAACCCAAGCGAGTTCGCGGTTGTGACGAAAGGTATTTCTTCTCCGATCTCGTGCGAGCGCTGGTCACGCGCAGCAGCGCTGAGACCCGGCCCTGGATGCTTGTCGTTCCCGGCGTCATCTCAAGTTGGCCGTTCGCGGGAGCGCCAGGATACGAGTTGCCAGGCGGACGTGAACGATCGCGCGGCTAAGACCGGCGCGCGTAGATTTTCTGCAGCATTGTGACCGATGCCGTGGCACTCGGATGAATGACGCCGGCGGGCCGCGCCGGAGCGAGGCTGCAACGGAGCAGGAGTTGCTCGTTCTCCTTGTCGAGTTGGAGAATTTGCAAGATGCGGCCGCGCGTAGTTTCGAGCTGGTCCCGGGTCTGAGGATCGCGAGCTGAAGCGGCGGGGACCGTGCGCAGGGCATTAAGTGTGACGTCGAGTTGGGCTAGCAGCCCGCGTTTGCGATCCAACAAGGCGGCGTCGGGGACGCGCTGTTGCTGTCTGAGAAATCGATTTTCATCGAGAACACACTGGTAGATTTCGTCGCAGAGCTGGTGATGGGCCTGGATCGTCTCAGATTGGGTCATGGTGTAGCGGCGGCCTGGGCGGAAGGGGTGGATCGGGAAGTGGCAACGTTCTTACTCGAAGCCGAATCGAAAAAGCGGGTGACCTGATTACCAATCCGTTCGCGCCAGTCCAAGTGTTCTATTCTCCATTTCGCCATGGTGACGAGTTCGGCGAAATCGGGGCTGGGAGTGGTACCTCCCGCGTCAACGATGGCTTGGTACGAGGATTTGGCCCGATCGTTCATGCCCAGTCGCTCATAGCATAACGCGAGCTGGTAGGTGACCGGTAGACGCCAGGTGGGCTCAGGTGAGAGTTCCCAAAGGCCGGCATAAATCGCGCGCGCGTTGAGGGTATCGCCCGTCTCAAAGAAATCGTTGGCCAGGTGGTTGCCGGTCCGGCGCTGCCAATAGGCCCAACGCTTCGGGTCGACGGCGATGCGCGATTTCTCGGTCCGCAGCAGTTCGAGGGTCGAGGCGAAGGCTTCCTGAGGACGCTTCAGTTCCCGAAGCGAAATCGCGAGCAGGTAGCGGGCCTCGGGGATGTTTTCATCTTCAGGCCATTGCTCGATATAGGTACGCAGCGTGTTCACGGCCTTTTCGAGTTCCCCCTGCAAGCGGAGGGCGAAACCAGCTTTAAAATGCGCCCGCGCCCGGTCAGCCGGCGCCAGATCCAAGAGACGAAGGCGGGTGAAAAACTTACTGGCCTCAAGATACTCCCCAGCGACGAAATGCGTCTCGGCGATTTCAAACTGCGCCGTCTTGGCGAGTAACTGATACCGGTCGAACCCTTCACCCGGCAGTTTCAGCGTCGAGCTAATCACATTATAAAAACGCGAGATCGCGGTCTTGTGCGCGCCGAGGGCCCGGAGAGTACGCCCGAGATCGAGCAGCGCATCGGGCACGCGTTCGTCATCCGGGTAGTCCTTCAGGTACCGTTCATAGATCGCTGCTGCTTTGGTCAGCATGCCCTGTTTCCGGTGCATGTACGCCAAGCCAAGCAATGCCGTCTTGTGATCGACATCGCTGGCTCCGCGAGCATTGAGAACCTGCCGAAACGCAATGTCCGCTGCTTCATAGTCGCTTCGTTCCGTTAGCCGCGAACCGAGCGTGAGCATGCTCTGAATCTCTTCCGCATCCCGGAACTTGGGCGCCTCAACTTCGGGAACGACTGTGGCCACTTCCACGGCTTTGGATCCCTCCGGAGCTGCCGGCTGGGCCGAGGATGGCTCCGGCTGGACAGCGGGTGTCGTCGCCGCCGGAGAGGCGGCTGCCGTCGCGTCGGCTCCTTGGCTGGGGGCCCCGATAAGAATCCACCCAGCGCAGAGGTGCACGAAACGAGAGGGCAAGCAGAGGCGACGGATCATCAGGGCGTTTGGCGATAGGTGGCGGAACTAGGTGGGATCGAGGCCGGGGCCGCGGGAGCCGCCGGAGCGACGGGTACCAGCAGCGTGACATCAGCAGACGCGCGCCCGGCCCCGGGAATCTGGAAGAAGGGCAGAAAGTCCTCGGCCCGAATGGTTGGAGTCAGCGAATCGCGCATGATCGGTTGCGGCTCCTTGATCGGACCAGGAAGCAACGGCTGGAAATTCGCTGGTTCCCCAGTCGACGGATTGATCTCCGGGTTGGATGCCGCCGACGAATCTGATGGAGTCGGCCTCTCGTTGGGCAGAGTCGTCACATCCTCGCTGGCGTCTCGAGGAGGAGGTGGAAGATGTGACTCGAGTGGAACAGAAGGCGTCGGGATGGGCGGGGGAGAACGAAAACGGAGAGGAGGAGCGCCGACGGTGGACAGGTACGGGATTGCTCCCGCGTGGTGCAGTTCGGGTCCACTCCCAGGCGGACGGATTCGCGACAACGCAAAGGCGTTGTCGGTCGCTGTAGCCGGCAGGAGCACGAGCAGCAGGCAGTTCAATGCCTTGCTCAAGCCCGCCGGTGAAAGCGGTGGTTCGCGATGATTCATTTCGAAAAAGACGGTCCATATAATTGGATTGTCCTGATTATGCCCGCGTCCCTATCGGCACGTACCGAAAAAATCTGAAACCTATCTGCGCCCGGGGAATAGCCGACGCGCGTTTGCAAGCGGCGGGAGATGCCTGTTGCTAACCGATTACACCCTCGAGGAGGAAACGGAGATTTCGTCCGAGCTCGTCGAGTTTATACGGCTTCTGCATAAAAGAGGGCCGTCCCAGCTTCTCAAAGTCGGCGCGGGCTTCGGCTGTCAGGTGTCCACTGACAATGATGACTTTCAACGCCGGCCGGCAGATCCGAATCACCTTTAATACATCCAATCCACTTGCTCCGGGCATGTTCAAATCGAGCAGGACGGCATCAAAGTGGCGGGATTGATCGCTCACGGCCTCGATGGCCTCCAGGCCGGAGGCAGCTGTCGTGGTACGGTAGCCTTTACGCGTGAAAGCGTTTGAGAGCAGAGACCGGAGGGATTCCTCGTCGTCGACAATCAACAGCGATTCCGTGCCGCCCGGGAATTCGCCCGGACCCGTGCTCGTGACGATGGCCACCGGCGATTCGGCCAGCGGCAAGTAGACGCGAAAGGTGCTTCCGATGCCGGGAGTGCTCTCGACGTCGATGAATCCCTGGTGCGAAACGACAATTCCATACACCACCGCCAAACCCAGGCCCGTGCCTTGGTTGCCTTGTTTCGTGGTATAGAAGGGCTCGAAAATTCGCTGTCGCACGTCCGCGGTCATGCCGGTACCCGTATCCGAAACCTCGAGACAGGCATAGATTTGGGCCGACGTGGCGCCCAGTTGCGTCAACGTGCTACCGGAAACGGTGCCGGTGGTCAGCGTGATCGTGCCACCCGACGGCATGGCATCGCGGGCGTTCACACATAGATTGAGGACGATCTGCTGCAGTTGGTTCTGGTCGGCCAGGAGTGGTGGCAGGCGATCATGCAACGCCAATTGGGTCGTCACCGTGCGGGGAAACGTTTCCCCGATCAACGTGATCAGATCACGCGTCAGCTGGTTAAGGTCCACCGGAGAAAAACGGACCTCGGTCTTGCGACTGAACGTGAGAATCTGTCGGACGAGTCCGCTCGCCCGCTGCGCGGCCCGATGAATCTCGCGCAAACCTTTCTGTAGGACGGCGGGGTCCTGGGGAGTCTGCTGGCAGAATTCGGAATAGCCGTTGATAATCGCGAGCAGGTTGTTGAAGTCGTGCGCGATGCCACCTGCAAGCGTGCCGAGGCTTTCCATCTTTTGGGCCTGCCGGAGCTCATGCTCCAGTTTCTTTCGTTCCGTAATGTCTTCACGGAGACAGAGGAAGTTGGTGATTTCGCCGGTCGGGCCGCGGAGACAGGAGACCTTGACCGATTCCCAAACCGTCAGGGTGTCACGCCGGGAGGTGCGAAGTTCTCCACGCCATTCGCCGCCGCTGCGGACCGTGGTCCAGAAATGATCGAAGGAAACCTGATCGGGATGTCCGTCCCGCAACACCTCGATGTCACGATCGAGGATGTCTTCGAGCGTGTGACCGCTGACCGCCGTGTACTTGGAATTCACATACTGCGCCCGGCCGTCGAGATCGGTGATCACGATGGACACGGGCGACTGCTCGACCGCGCGGGACAGGCGGTAAAATTGTTCCTCGGCCAGGCGCTGCCGTGTGATGTCGCGGCCCACCGCGCGGATGGCGATGATCTCCTGCGCCTCGTTGCGGATAACGGTTTCTTCCCAGGAGAACCAGCGAATGCCCTGCGGCGTCAGCCATCGATGCTCGGCGACCGCGTGATGCGGGGGCCGGGTGAGTTCGGCCGCGGAGGCGTTCAGGTTCCCAATATCGTCCGCATGAATGAGGTCGGCCACGCGCAAGTCTGCGACATTGTTCGTGGCCCGCCCGAATTTGCGGGCAAAGGAATTGTTCGCCGCGAGGATCTGGCCCTGGAGATCACGACAATAGGCCGAGTCGGCACTGGATTCCCAGGCCCCCAGCCAGTGATCAAAGGGCGACTTACGCACTTCGATCGCCGGCGATTCAGTCAGCAAAGCGGACATGTAAGGAATATCGGCCGGGTGGGCGATTGCTTGAGTGGACACGGTAAGGGCACGCCCGCTGACATTCATCGATGAGATGGAGATGGGGTGATGCTGCCGTCTGATTACAGCAGACCTTGCAGCATGGAGGGCAGACGCTGGAGCGAGTTGGCGAGGGACGCGCGTGCGAGCCGTGACTCCGGGCCATCTGCGTCGTACAGAATCTTCCAACCGGGCAGGTCGAGCCACGAGTCCGCCTCGATCAGCGTGACCTGTTCGAAACCGCCGGAAATCCCGGCATGCCTCACCAAGTGGTCGGCCACCTGGACGGCGGCAGCGAAGAGATTGTGGCGCGGCGCCGCTTCCGGATCGTTGTGGTAGTGCAGCGCAAAAACGATTTCCTCGGAAAGCTGATGGCGCGCAATATAGTGCGCGCCGATGCGGCCGTGGTCCCAGCCGATCACGTCCCGTTCCATCTGACAGAAGGCCTCGGGGGTGGCGGCGGGAGTAGCCATTAGCTGACGCAGCTGATCCGGAAAAGCGTAAGCCATTACGATCTTGCCGACATTGTGCAGCAAGCCGATGAGGTAATCGGTGTCGTCGTCGATATGGAGGGGCGTCGAAGCGATGATTTCGCGCGTCAGAATCGCGGTTCCGATGCTGTGCGTCCAGAGTTCCTTCCAAGGTAGCGTCGCCGCCGTGGATTGCTGTAACTCCTCGAGTTCCTCGATGACGGGAGTCGCCATGGAGAGTTCGCGGATTTGTCGCAGGCCGAGGAAGAAGACGGCTTCCTCGATATTATTCACCCGGGCGGAGAGCCCGAAGTAAACCGAGTTGACCATGCGCAACAAACGGGCGGAGAGCGATGGGTCGCGGCGGATGACCTCGGCAATTTGCGAGTTCAGGCTTTGCTCGGAACGAACCAGACTGCTCAAAGCGAGATTCACGCTTTGGAGGGACGCGAGTTTGGGACAGCGATCGATCCGTCGCTTGATCTCGCTTTCAATGAAAGGAGTTGCGACGGCGGGAGGTGCTGCGGAAATTACATCGTACATATGGAAACCGGCAGAAAGCGGGACCATGAAGTCGGGCGGAGAAGCCGGTTTCAGATAACATCGGTTCCCCGGACCCGCGCTTGAGGATGAATCCACTTAAGAAATACAGGAGCGCGCCGAAAACGAAATATCTCCACTTGTCGCCCGCGAAACTCCAGTCGCTCCTGCAGAACGGTCTCGTTCATCATCGCGCCGGCCGATTGGCCGAGGCAGATTCGCATTACCGGCAGGCCCGGGTCGCTGCGCCGAAGAATTTTGACGCGCTTCATCTTTCCGGCTTACTGGCTCAGCAACGGGAGCAACTCAGCGAAGCGATTGGTTTTCTGGGGAAGGCGCTGAAAGTGAACCCGCGCGCGGTCTTGTGTGAGGTGCGGCTGGCCGGCGCGCTGCTCGCCGCGAAACGAACCGCCGAAGCGGAACAGCATCTGCGTCACGCCATCGCGCTGAAACCGGATTTTCACGAAAGCTGGGATCAACTCGCACTCTGTTTAAAGGCGCAGGACCGTTTGGATGAAGCCATCATTTGCCACGAAAGGGCTTTGGCTTTAAAGCCGGATCACGCGGCGGGTTGGGTGAATTTTGGATTCACGCTCCGGGTGGCCGGTCGTATTCCGGAAGCGTTACGCTGCCATGAGCGTGCGCTCACCCTCGCACCCGACTTCGCCGCCGCTCGCTTTGGACGCGCTCAATCATTCCAGCAGATGCATCAAATCCACGAAGCGGTTGCGGAGTACGATGCGTACCTCCAGCTGCAACCGCACTCACACGAGGCGCGGAGCAACCGGCTGTTCGCGATGCAGAATCTCCCGGGAGTGACGCGTGAGCAGATCTTCGCGGAGCATGTCGCTTATGGCCGGTCATTGGGCACGTTTTCGTCTCCTGCCTTTGCCCAAGTGGCGGAGCCGCAAAGGCGTTTGCGCGTCGCCGTGCTTTCCCCCGACCTGCGGCAGCATTCCTGTGCCTATTTTCTGGAGCCACTACTGCAACATCTCGATCGCGAGGAGTTCGAGCTCTTCCTTTATCATGATCACTTCCGCGAAGACGGCCTCAGCGCGCGGTTTCGCGCGCTGGCCGCTCAATGGCGCAATATTTCCGGCCAGTCCAATGTCATCGTGGGGCAACAGATCCGGGATGACCGTCCCGACATCCTGATCGACCTGGCGGGGCACACCGGGATTACGAACCGTCTTCCGGTCCTAGCGCGCCGGGCGGCTCCGGTGCAGGTCACGTACCTGGGTTATCCGGATACGACCGGCGTTCCGGCGGTTGATTTTCGCTTCACCGACGGGCTGGCGGATCCCGAAGACGACGCGGATGCATTTGCCACAGAAAAGCTGATACGTTTTGCGCCGACGGCCTGGACCTATTTGCCGCCCACCGAGGCTCCTGAGGTGGCACCTGCTCCGTGCCTGACTCAAGGCCGGATCACATTCGGCTGTTTTAATGATCTGGCTAAGATCACCGATCCCATGCTGGCCGTATGGGCGCGCGTCCTCGCGGGAGTGACCGGTTCGCGATTGCGCTTGAAAGGGCGCGGACTGGGTGACCCCGTTCAGCGGGCGCAGGTCGAGGTACGACTCACGGTCGCGGGCATTGCTCCGGAGCGAGTGGAGTTTCTTGAGCGTACGCCCGACACCGCGTCTCATCTTGCGCTGTATCATGGGGTGGACGTGGCGCTGGATACCTTTCCGTATCATGGAACAACCACCACCTGCGAAGCCCTCTGGATGGGGGTGCCGGTTGTCTCTCGCCTGGGTGACCGGCATGTGTCGCGCGTGGGCGCGAGCCTGCTGAACGCGGTTGGACACGCGGAGTGGGCTACGACTTCAGAGGAGGCGTATGTCCGCACCGCGGTGGCTCTGGCGAATGATCGCGAGCGACTGGCTGCGATCCGGCGGAACCTGCGGGAAGAGATGAAACGCGGGCCGATGCTGGACTATGCGGGCCAGGCGGCGGCGTTCGGTTCCGCCTTGCGCGCATGTTGGATCCAGTGGTGTCAGCGCACCCCGTCACTCACTCTCGTTGGAATTTAAAATGATCATGTCACCTCCCCTCATGGACGTGCGAATTGAACGCAGCGAACTGCTCAAAGTGGCGCAGGCGTTACCGGCGGCCCCGCGGATCTTTGCGCGCGTCAGCGCATTGTTGAACGACGAGAATTCGTCGATCGATGAAATCACCTCCTTGCTCAGGCGGGACCCGGCGCTGACGGCGCGGATTCTCCGGATGAGCAACAGCGTGGCTTACGCGGGTAACGAACCGGTGGACTCGTTGGATGAAGCGGTTCAGCGAGTCGGATTCGGCGATACATATCGGATTGTTGGATTCGCGACGGCTGCGCAAGTGGTGCAACAGCATCTCGGGTTTTATGGCGTTTCGGCGGCGCAGTTTCGGGAGAACGCGTTGTTGACGGCCTTGATCATGGAGCGCCTCGCAGACCTGGCGGGACTTGACACCCGGAGCGCCTATACCGCCGGCTTGCTCCGTTCCATTGGGAAGGTGGCCTTGAACCGGCTTGGTGCCTCCCGGGCGGGTCCGGGAAGTTACGAAGACGACGGCCACGGCCCCTTGTTGGAGTGGGAAATGAGCCGTTGTGGGACGGACAACGCCCAGGTGGCGGCGCTCGTGTTGGAAGAGTGGCGGTTTCCAGCGGCGACGGTGCAGGCGGTGGGTGCGCATTACGCTCCGGCCGAGACATCGCCGCCACGTTTAGCAGCTTCGCGAGCGGCGGCGGCGGCGGAGCGGTGTGGCCACGGCTGGCCCGGCGAGTGGTCGTATTGGGAAGGGGAAGCAAAGTGGTTGGACCTGCTTTCGATCGGAGAAGATCAGGTGCAGGAGTCCGTTCGCGAAGCGCTCGAAGCCTTTGGGCCGGTGCGAGCGGCAGTGGGGTAATCCGGTCCGGTTTAACGTTTATCTCCCCCAAACCGCGAATTCTATTGGATGTGAACGGATGCCGATTCAGCGCTTGGCAGGCAAAAGTGATTTCTGCCAGAATCTTCCGTCCGTATTTTTCGATACCGGTGTTTAAATTTTTCTATGAACGTTCCGTATTTTGATCTGAAGGGTCAGATTCAGTCGATTCGTCCCGAGCTCGATCGCGTGATCGCCGAGCAGTTGGACAATTGCTCCTTCTGCCTGGGGCCCGCGGTGGAAAGCTTTGAGCGCGATTTCGCGGCTTACGCTGGTACCACGTTTTCCTTGGGATTTAATAGTGGGACATCGGCGCTGCATGTGGCGGTGCGGATGTTGGATCTTCAGCCGGGTGATGAGATTATCACGACCCCGATGACCTTTGTCGCGACGAGCTGGGCGATTGTATATTGCAACGCCAAGCCCGTGTTCGTCGATATCGATCCGCTCACGATGAACCTCGATCCGTCAAAGGTCGAAGCGGCGATTACGCCGCGCACCAAGGCGATTTTGCCCGTTCACCTTTTTGGCCAACCGTGCGATC
>CAYVDZ010000032.1:15854-16573 GCA_964450575.1 uncultured Opitutus sp. | reverse complement strand
AAGCGGCGACGAGCAGCGCGCTGGAAACGGCGGTAACGAATCGGAGCAACTTCATTTCTTCACGATGCGAGCGGACGGGGTATCGGCAAGCACTCAGGGGAAGGCGGCGGTGAGGGTGCGCCGCCTGCAACCTCTACCTCTCGCTGCTCAACCGCATGGGATCGCCGACCAAGCCTTTGGCGACAGCACACAACCGATCGATCCGGGATGGCGCGTTCTCTGAATTGAACGGTGTCACACAGCCAGGCCACCATTGGCCCCGTATCGAGGATGATAACCTCCCTCATCTGCCGAAGTCATCGAAGTGTTTTGGATTGGTCGAAAGATCAGTCGGGCCTGAGATGGTGCCTCGCAAGTCAGCCATCGCATCGGCCATCGTGACGCGCTTCTTCGGCGTCCGCCCATTGCCTTGGCGCCGCAGCTCCAGAGCCTCTCGCACGAGGTCTGAGCGTGAGCGCCGGGTACTCCTGGCTTCATCGATCAGCCACTTGGCCAGTGGCTCGGGGAGTTTGACGGAGAGTGTTGCCATAGCGGCACCAAAGTATGACGCCTCGGCCACGCCAGCAAGACGATACTCCGGGGAGCCTTGCGCCACCGGGTTACGGAATGGAAAACGAGCCGGCCCTTGGACTAAAGTTCCTCAGCGTGCCGTCCGCCGCCAGCGCCGGGGATCGGGAATTCAGACGAGCGCAGTTCGGATGAGCCGCCCGGAACTACTT
>CAYVDZ010000032.1:13642-15844 GCA_964450575.1 uncultured Opitutus sp. | reverse complement strand
CCCTGCTTGCCGGCGGGCTTGTCTTCCCAATGAAAGTTTTCGCCCTTGGTCACCAAGGTCATTTCGCCGCGCTTCCTGCCCGCGGCGGCGAAGCGGACCGGAGCGGCCGACTTCATTTGATCCATCACGCGGCGATACTCCGGCTTGGCGGCGAGGTTGGTCCACTCGGGTGAGTCGGTCCTTTCGTCGTAAAGCTCCTCGGCGCCATCGGCGTAGTGAATGTAGCGCCACTGCGTGTTGACGACTGAGTATTCGTTCGGCGCGGTCACCGTGAAGACATTTCGATCTTGGGCGGCGGCGGGATTCCTCAAGGTGCCGGCCAGGGATTGGCCCTCCAGTCCTTGGTCCGGCTTCAGGCCGCAGAGCTCGACCAGCGTCGGGTAAATATCCAGCAGCATGGCGCTGGCCTCCACGCTCGCTCCCTTCGCCAGCCCCGGACCGGACCAGAGCATGGGGACGTTGGTGGTGCGCTGCCAGAGCGTGTGCTTGCCCCACTGGCCCTTCTCGCCGAGGTGATAACCGTTGTCGCTCCACAGGACGATGACCGTGTTGTCGCGATAGGGGCTCCGGTCCAGGGCATCCAGCACACGCCCGATCATCGCATCCGCATAACTGATACACGCCATGTACGCGAGCCGCGACTCGTCCAGAATGCCGAGTTCGACCACCTTCTCATACACATTCTTCTTCCGCGCCAGCCGGGCTTTGCGCTGGGCGGGCGGGATATCATCGAGATCATCCTCCTTCACCGTGGGCTGCCACATCGACTTCGCCTCATACTGCTCGAAATATTTTTTAGGAGCATAATTCGGGTAGTGCGGCGCATAGAAGCCCACGCCGAGGAAGAAGGGCTTCTCGTGCTTGCGACCCAGGACCGCGGCCGCCCAGTTCGCCCGCATCGTGTCGGCCATTTTCTCCTCGTCCTCGTTCGGGAGCGGGGCCGTCTCCAGAAACCCGGCATCCACGTTTTGGTCGGGCCTGCCCTGGTTGTAGGCACTGTGCGGATACGGCGTCGGCCGCGGCGCGCCGGTAAAGCGCCAGGTGTCCTGACCCCAGCCGGTGAGTTTCTGCTCCCCGGTCTGCAGATGGAAATCCGTCCAGCCGCGCCGATCGAGGAAGCCGGCGGTGTGGTGGTAGAGTTTGCCCGTGCCGTACGTGGTGTATCCACTTTCCTGAAACGCCACCTGCAAGGGCCGCAGATCCGGCCGTTGCACGAAGCTCGGCGTCTCCTCGTAGATGCCTGTCGTCGAGGGCAGCCTCCCGGTGAAAAGCGCCGCGCGGGACGGGGCGCAAAAAATCCCCACGGTGTGAGCGTTCTGGAAGGTGATGCCGCGCTTGGCGAGCCGGTCCAGGTTCGGGGTTTTTACGTAGGGATTGCCCATCGGGCCGATCCAGTCGTTCATATCGTCGACGGCAATCATGAGGACGTTCAGGCGGTCGCCGGCGGCGGGCAGCGGGGGACCGGCGAAAAGACCGACGACCGCGGCGAAAGTGGTAAACGAAAGCTTCAGGTGGTTCATGGTGAAAAAAAGTGCGGTGGCGGGACGTTGGGACGTTCGTCGGCCGCGGGCAACTCGCCGCGGATCTTGGGGCCTGGAGACCAGCCGGGCCGGTGCGCCGCGTCGTACTCGTTATTCCGATACGACGCGCGCTTCGGCTGCAGGGCGGTCAATTTTCGTTCTTCTTCTTCGCCCGCTCGTCGTCCCGTGCTTTGCGCTTTCCCTCCTTCGACATCTTTGGGCCGCCCGCTGCCGCTGCACCCGGCCGCTTCGGCGCGCCGCTCAATGGCTCCGCCATCTGGCCAAGCCAGGCATCGTAGAGCCTCGACAGCTCCGCGATCTTGGCCCCGCTCTGCGAAGCCAGGTCGGTGGTCTCCGCCGGATCTTTGGCCAGGTTGAACAACTCCACTTTCGTCTGACCACGCTGCTGGACGAGTTTCCAGTCGCCGGAGCGAACGGCGTAACCGCCCGCCTCGCCGCCTTCGCTCCAGTAAAACGTTTCGATGTGCTTCGGCGTTTTTCCGGTTAGCAACGGCAGCAGGCTTTTGCCGTCGAGCGGCTTGTCCGTCGGCAACGCGACGCGCGCGGCGTCCAGTGCAGTGGGCAGAATGTCGAGGGAACTGATCGGCGTGTCGATGCTGCGGCCGCCCTTGAACCCGGCGGGCCAGGACACGATGAACGGCGTGCGAATGCCGCCCTCGTA
>CAYVDZ010000032.1:0-13542 GCA_964450575.1 uncultured Opitutus sp. | reverse complement strand
AATATAGAAGGGCTGCGCCTTCTGCTGCTTGATGAACGCCACCGCCTCATCCGTCAGCCGCGTCGTCATATAGCCCGAGTCCTTGATTGCCCTGCCATCACGATACATCGGGCCGACGTCCGGGTCCTTCTGCGCGAGGTCGAAGTAGTCGTGCGCGCCGCGGCCGAGAAAGCCATACCAGTGGTCGAACCCGCGGCCGACCGGGCTCTGCTCCAGCTCCGTCCCGAGGTGCCACTTGCCGTAGGCGGCGCTCGTGTAGCCCGCCGGCTTGAGAAAGCGTGGGAAAATCTTTTCCGACTGCGCCATGCCGCCACCACCGTCGCCCCCGGTATAGACGCCCGCGCGCTGCTGGTAGCGACCGGTGAGCAGCCCCGCGCGGGTCGGCGAGCAAACATTCCCCGTAATATAGCCCTGGCTGAACCACACGCCTTCGCGGGCGAGAGCATCCATGTGGGGAGTTGCGACCTCTTTCGGGTGCTGCGGATTGAAGCTGATGTCGGCGTAGCCCTGGTCGTCGGTGAGAATCACCACAACATTGGGAGGACGCGGAGTGGCCGCGTGCGAATCGATTGGCGCGAGCAAAGTCGCGCCAAAAAGTAGGCCCGTGAGGGCATGGGTAATTGATTTCATCATTGAGATTTCTTTTTTTTGCGCTCGGCCTGACGTTGTTCCTGCCGGCTGCTCTCAGCGGGCCCGGGCGATCCTTCGTCACCCGGAACCGTCACGGTTTTGCCCTGCACGATGAGGGTCTTCACCCGCGCGATTTGCGGATCGATCTGCCCTCCGGGCGCGGCGTTTCCACCCGGCACGAACTCCCCGAATGGACGCGTGCCGCGTTTCAGTTCTTCCGTGAGCAACTGACGCATCGTGGTAAACTGCTCCGCGAACCGGGGATCCTTCGCGAGGTTCACGTTCTCATCTGGATCGCTCCGCAGATCGTAGAGCTGATCCTCGTCCCAGAAGCCGGCGCGCCCGGCGCCGCGCACTCCGATGCCGAGCCGGCCGATATACGACATGGCGCGCGGAAGATCCACCGGCTGGGCGCGCTGGATCGCGGCGATCTGCTCCTTTGGATAACGCACCGCGATGTATTTCCAGTCCTTCGTCGCGACACCGCGCGCGTGGCCCATTTCCAGATAAACGTGACCACGCACGCCCGCATCGCGCCTACCCTCAAGCAGCGGCAGAAAGCTCCGTCCGTCGATGCGATAACTCACCGGCTTGGCCAGCCCGGCGATCTCGAACACGGTGGGCACCCAATCGATATTCTGCACCAGCTCGTCGCACGTGCGGCCCGCGGGGATGCGCCCTGGCCACCGCGCGATCATCGGAATCCCAACTCCGTCCTGCGTGAACAGCGACGATTTGCCGCGCCGGCCGTGATCGGGCGCGAAAAGGACAAGCGTGTTCTCGTCGAGTCCGAGTTCCTTCAATTTGCGCATCAAGGTTCCCAGAGAGTCATCGACCCAAGCCTCGCCGGCCGCTTCACCGGCAGGATTCAATCCCGCCCCGGCGACGCGTTGCAGGAGTTCCTGGCGCGGCGTCATTACGTTGGGCGCCGCTTTCAACTCGCCTTCGCCCGAGGCAAGCGGGCGATCCATGGACCGGCGCCACGAGCCGGCCGGGCCGTGCAGGAGCGTCGTGGCGTAGTGAAGATAGAACGGCCGTTCGCGGTTCAACTCGATGAACTCAAGGGCAGCCGCGAGCGTCCACTCGGGATTGTGTTCTGCGTAAGGCGCCTCGAGGTTGCCGGGATAAACATGTTTCGCCCACGAGAAGCCGAGATTCTCAATATAGCGGCGTAGCACGCGCTCGTTGTGCGCGAAGAGTGCCGTCGCCTCCGGCCCGGGCGAGGCATCACGCGGGTAGGGCTTGAAGCCGTCGGCACCGCGGTAGAACTCCGGGAAATCCACCTCTGACTCCAGGTGCAGCTTGCCGACGAAACCGGTCGTGTAGCCCGCGGCGCGCAACGCGTGACCGACGTTCATCCGGTCACGTTCGAGCGCCATGTTAAAGTTGGGTTTGCCCTGCTGCCCCGGGCCACCGCAGTCCGCATCGTAGAGCCGGCTGGTCGAGTTGCCCGCATAACGGCCGGTTAGAAACGAGTAGCGCGACGGCGTGCAGACCGCGCTGCTCACATAGGCGTGCGTGAACTTCATGCCTTCAGTCGCCATCCGGTCGAGCGAAGGCGTGTAGGTCTTTCCGCCATACGCTCCGATGCTCGCCTTGTCCTGATCGTCGATCAGGAAGAGAATAATATTCGGTTTCTGCGGCGAAGCCAGGGTGGCACGCCCTCCGTCAGAGGCGGAAACTGACGTCGCCACCGGTGCGCCGACCGTGACTGTCGCAGCGATCGTGAACAGGAGTAATGCAGAAGGATGATTCATGATGAGCAGGGGACGACGGGATGGCAGGAATAATTGCTCATGTCCGCGGGTCCACGCGGATCGCGAAGGCCGCCAGAAAGTGTTGAGAAATATGTGCCACAAATGGCATCGACAAAGACTGATCGGAGTAGGGTTTGGGTAAAACCGGAATGAGCGTCGGCCTTACTGCCGTTGGAGCTCAGCGGACACGAAGTGTCGCACAACCGCACGCCTTCACGCCATCCCCTTTAATGGGGATACTCAAGTTGGCGGCCTATGACTAAGCTCTCGGAGTCCTCACCACCCCGACCCCGCTCGTTTACCGGCCCCGATACGTTGCTCATCCTCTTGGGGAATCCGCGGCTGGCCGCGCTCGGATTCGGGCGAATCGAAACCCTGCAACCCATGAAACGAAAAAAAACCTCCTGCCTTTCGCGCTCTGCACGTTGCCCCTGGCACACTTGATCGCCCAAACGGCTCCCTCACCTGCGGCGTCAGCCACTTCTGCCCCACCCGCTGGAGACGAGGTGATCGAGCTGGCATCACGACGCGCAATTCAGGCGGCGACCGGGCAGCGGTTCATCTACATCGAGAATCAAGACACGTTCTTCAACTCCGCCGGCACGCTGCTCACGGGATCCTACGACAACCCCGTGGTGCGCGCACCCGATGGCACGCCGGGCGTGAGCGGGGTGACGCTGCGAATCAATGATCCGTCGTTTCTGCCGTATGATTTGAACTCCGGCGGCCCAGGCATGTATCGCGACCAGAATCTCGAAAACTATACGTTCACCTTCGACTGGCGGATCACGAACAACCTGAATCTCAACCTCGCCCACAATTACCAGTACACGGATTTGCGGAATCCGGCCCTGACTGGAGGCGATCCGCAGCTGCGCGGGGAACCCAATCGGACGCCGGGCGTAAACGGCCCCGCCAACCCCTACGCGGGCCAGCTCTATATCGAGGGGTAATGGCGTGATTTCGACCACAGCGCCTCGATCAAGGAGACGCGGCTTTCGCTTTCCTATGATCTCGATTTCCAGCGCAACAAGTGGCGCGGTTCACACCGCGTCGCCGGCATGGTTTCGCGCAGCGAAGAGACAGATCGCTTCATCGGCAAACGGCCCGCCCTGATCGGCGCGCCTTTCAACAACGATCCCATCAACCAGGCCAACCGGATCACCACGCGCGTCTACCTCGATGAAAGCAATCCGCGCAGGTTCATCGCCCCTGATTGGCGCAACGTGCCCAGCACGATGTCTCTGGGCGGGCATACCTATAACGTTGGCTGGGTCAACGAAAACGCGGGAACGCAAAATGCGATGACCACGCAGGAACTGGACACCCGTTTGGTCGTTCTCCAGAGCTACTTCTTCAATCGTCGCCTGGTGACAGTCTTTGGCTACCGCGAAGACACGGCGGATTTCATCAGCTTCGGCCACAGCAAGGATCCCGCGACCCGCGAAGACATCATCGATCCCTCGAAGCGTACCACTGATTCCGTCAAGGGCATCACCCGGACGCAAGGCGTGATCTATCACGCACGCGACTGGCTGTCGCTCACCGCGAATTGGTCGACGAACATCGGCGTGCCGATGTTTCAAAACCGGCTGCTGCCTGAAGGCAGAATTCCCAGCCCGACCCAAGGTGAGAGCCAGGGCTACGGATTCGCCCTCGACCTCCTCGATCGCCGGCTGTCGTTAAAGGCGGTTTACTATCAGACGGAGGAGCGCGGCCAGACGCGGAGTGGCGGCATCGGCTCCGCCTTCAATCAACGCAACATTCGCGTGGCCGAGGCGCTCGAGAGCGCGCTCGTCGGCACCGGCCGCCGCTACAGCACCGCCGAGTGGGCACCCATCCGGTCAAGTCTCACTCCCGCGGCCAACGCGTCCGCATTCGACGTCGAGTCCGAAGGCCCGTCCAACCGAGTCGCGATCGGCTGGTCAAGGTAGCTCGTACACTTCAATCAAGACCATGCCGGCACTGCCGTTCACCCCGGACACCACCGCACTGTAAGTACCCGGTGGCAGCGTCGCGATGAGCGCCGCATCTTTGCTCGCACGACTCGTCCAAGGGAACGTCCCCACCCGCAGCGTCGCGTATGCGACATTGCGTGTTCCGCCCCAGTTATCATTCCGGAACATGAGCGTGGTTCCCTGGAGCAAATCAAGGATGGGATCCGGCATCCCGCTGACTCCGAACGCAACCAGCGCCGGCCCGCTCACGCGGATCAGCACCGATTTATTCGTCGTCCCGGAAATTGTGAACGGCACTGTGACTTCGCTCGTCGCGCCAACGTCGATCGCGATCGTGGCGAGCGGACTTCCCGCCACCGGAACCACGGTAAGCTGGGCGACATTACTGATTTCCGTCCCCATGAGATTCGTGGCCGCCACGGAATAGGCGGCAATATCACCCAACGCGACATTCGAGAGCGTCAGCGAAGCTGCGGTTGCCCCAGGAATCGCCACGCCGTCGTTCCGCCATTGATAGGTCGGAGCGGGCACACCCACCGCTGCCGCAGAGAAAGTCACGCTCCCACCCACAGCGACGGATTCGTCCGCGGGATGAAGCGTGACGACCGGCGGGGACTGGACCACCAGGGTCGCGGCCCCACTCGTGGCGGTACCGCCGGTATTGGTCGCCAATACCGTGTACGTTCCAGCTGCGGTCGTCGTGACATTATTCAACGTGAGCGGCGCCGACGTCGCACCCGGGATCGCCACGCCGTTCTTACGCCACTGGTTAGTTGGCGTCGGACTACCTGACGCCGCCGCTGTAAAGGTAACCGTACTCGAAACTTTCACCGTCTGACTCGCGGGATGCAGGGTAAAGGTGGGCGATTGCCGCACCGCCAGGGTTGCTCCACTGCTTGTGAGCGATCCCGCAGGATTCGTCACTGTCACCGCGTATGTCCCGGCGGCCGCTGCCGTGACACCACTCAATGTGAGTGTCGCCGCAGTCGCGCCAGAAATAGCCGCGCCGTTCTTACGCCACTGGTAGGTCGGCGTGGGGTTGCCCGTCGCGGCCGCGGTGAAGGTGACTTTACTGGACGCGTTCACTGTCTGACTCGCGGGTTGCAGCGCAAAGCTTGGCGCCTGCCACACCGTCAGCGTGGCGCCATTACTTGTCACTGAATTCACGGCATTAGATGCCGTAACCGTGTAAGTGCCGGCCGTCGCTGTCGTAACATTGCTCAACGTGAGCGTGGCCGACGTCGCACCAGAGATGGCCGTGCCGTTCTTGCGCCATTGATACGTCGGCGCGGGACTTCCGGAAGCGAGAGCGGAAAAAGTGACAGAGGTAGAGGCGTTCACCGTTTGGCTTGCGGGGTGAACCGAAAACGCGGGAGCGGTCGTTGCATTTCCAGGCACCGGCACAGTGAGGGTCGCACCGCTGCTGGTTACAGAACCAGCGTTATTGCTCATGACCACGGAATACGTGCTGTTGGCACTATCGGTCACATTGTATACATCCAGCGTCCCGGCGACGGCCCCGCGGATGGTGGCGCCATTCTTACGCCATTGATAGGTCGGAGCCGGCGTCCCACCGGCGACAACCGAGAAGCTCACCGTACTTCCCGCCGAAGCCGTCCGCGAGATGGGCTGGGTCAGGATCACCGGGGCCACCTCAAGGGAGACAGTCGTATTCACGACCAACACGGCGGCATTACTCTGAGCCGATCCCGCAACATTAATCGCCGTCGCGATATAAACTCCCGCATCTTTGGAGCTGACCATAACGAGCCGCAGACTGGAAGCCGACTCTCCCTGCAGAACGATCCCATTCCTCCGCCATTGATAGCTGGGTTGCGGCGAAGCCACCGCTGAAGCGAATATCGTCGCCGAAGCTCCCGCGTTTACGGTGGCAACGTCCGTGCTCGGCATCTGCCCATACCCCTGCCAAAAATTCTCCGCCAACGTGGTATCGGGCAGCGTCGTACACTTCGCAAACACGACCCCGGCCGTGGAAACACCCGTCGCACTCACCGGCAGACGCAGCGGCCAAACCACGGATTCATTGAATGACGACCGGGAGATTTCCGCCGAATCGAGAGTGGTGGCCGCTGCAAAATCGATCGCCACCGCGACCCGCGAAAACTGGCAGTTAGTCACTTTCAAACCGCTGGCCATCGTGGCTGAGATGCCGACGCCGTTGAGCGATTGAGCTCCCATCGGCTTCTGATTAAACCAATAGCCCAACTCGCGAAAAACACAGCTGTCGATCGTAACATTGGCCGCTCCTCCTCGAAACGCGAGGCCGCCGCCGAACCGTGGGTTGAGTGCAGTGCCTGAATCAGTCGGCAACGTCGCTGCGCCTCCGATTCGCGTAAACTCCAAAGCGCGAAACACCAGATGCTCCGTTAATAATGGAGCCGAAAACGCCGTGATGTCGTTTCCTCCATTGTTATCACTAAAACGAGCCCGTCCCGTCCCCCAGCTTCCATTGCTATTGCCATCATACGTGATCGGCTTGCCGGAAGCGCCTTTCCATTTGAGCGCAATTCCGCTGATGCTGGTAAATACATATGTGACTCCGCCACGAAAAAAAACGGCATCTCCGGCCGTAAGCGTCATCACCGCGGGCAAGCCGCCCGCCGACGGGTCGCCCGGCGAATGCTTCCAGGGGGTGCGGGGGCTGGTGCCACTGTTCGCATCAGAGCCCGCGGAATAATCCACGAAAAAATTTGCAGCAGAGAGATGGGCTACCCCGCCAAGGAACAGCCCGAGACCGAAAATAAATAGGCGCATGATTGAAAGCAGAAACTTGTTCCACCGGAAAGAGGCGGACATCAGGAAGAATCCCGAGATGCCTAACGGAACTTGATGTTCCATTTTCTTCGGGAAATTCCCTAAAAAGTTGCGGGCTATTTCGCGGCCAGTGCAATTATAAAAAAGCATTCTTCCAGATGCGCCGTTACGCTAGGGTTGGGGCGGAAGGCAAGCCCTGTAGTTGCCCTCTCCCACGTTTCATTAATGTTTTAATATGCAAATTATTCAAATAACTCCCGCCCGTGTACTCATCGCCTCCACGGTGGCATTGTTTAGTTTTTCGGTCTGGGGTGCTGCGACGTCACCTCCTGCCCGTCCGTCTATCCCCGCCCGACAAACGACGGCTTCAGCTCAGGACTTGAGCGCAGACGACAAGCTGAAACAGGCGCGTTTCAGTCCCGAAAAAATGGATCGCACCGTCGACCCCCGTAAAGACTTTGTGAAGTTTGCGGCAGGGATCTGGTATGACACCACACAGATACCGTCCGACAAATCACGCTGGGGTGGCTTTGATGAACTCGCCGAAGCAAACTGGGCTCGCATCCGTGAGGTCATCAATGACACGACGCGCCACTCCGGTGAGAGCGGTTCGGCGCGACAGAAGGTGGCCGACCTGTATATGTCCGCGATGGACACCGACCGCATCAACGCGCTTGGCCTTGCGCCCATCGCCGCGGAGCTGGAGGCAATCGGGGTCGCGCAGAATCGGGACGAACTCATGCGTCTGGCCGCGGGCCTCCACCTGCGGCTCGGGAATCCCTTCTTCAATCTCGCTTTCTTTGCCGATCAGAAGAAGAGCGATAGATATGGATTTTATCTCAGCCAGGGCGGGATGAGTCTGCCGTCGAAGGAATACTATTTCTCGCAAAACTTTTCCGCCCAACGCTGGGAATTTGTCGGCCATGTCGCGAAGATGTTCGAGCTCGCGGGCGACACGCGCGCCGTTGCGTTCACGCAAGCGGAAACCGTCTTCGCACTCGAACGCGGCCTCGCGGAGAATGCCAAACTGCCGGTTGATCTGCGCGACCGGCTCGCCAACTACAACAAGATCACCCTCACAGAAGCGATCGCCTCTTATCCAGAGATTCCGCTCCAAGCCCTGGTCCGTGAACTCGGCATCCCGCCCGGCGTAAGCGAGGTAATCATTGGTCAACCCAAGTTCCTCGCCGGCTTGGCAAAATTGCTCGAAGAACGGCCCCTCGAGGAATGGAAGATTTATGTGCGTTGGCACTTGCTCCGTGCCGCTGCTCCGTATTTGTCGGAACCCTTCGAGCAGGAAAGCTTTCGCTTCAACGCCACCGTATTAAACGGCACCCCGGAACAGGAGCCCCGCTGGCAACGGGCTGCCCGGGCCATCGATCGATCGATTGGTGAGGCGCTCGGACAGCTCTATGTGGAAAAGTATCTTCCTCCCGCGGCCAAGGCGCGCGTGATGGAGATGATTGGAAACATCACCGCGGTCATGACGGACCGGCTGCGCACAATCGAATGGATGTCGGAAGAAACCAGGGAGAAGGCACTCGCCAAGTTTGCTCGATTCACTCCGATGATCGGATATCCCGACAAGTGGCGGAATTATTCTTCGGTCGAGATCAAGCCGGACGATTACTACGGGAATGTTGCCCGCGCCCAAGCAGTCGAGTCACGCCGCGTAATCGTGCGCACCGGCGAACCGGTGGACCGCGGCGAGTGGGGTATGACGCCCCCGACGGTTAACGCTTATTTCTCGGGCACGACCAATCAGATTGTTTTCCCAGCCGGAATCCTCCAGCCGCCGTTCTTCCATATGGATCTCGATGACGCGGTCAATTATGGAGCCATTGGCGCGGTGATTGGACACGAGATCACGCATGGATTTGACGACCAAGGGCGCCGCTATGACGCGGAAGGCAACCTGAAGGAATGGTGGACGCCGGCCGATGCCGCCAACTTTCAACAACGCGCCCAGAAGCTGGTCGAACAATATAACGGATACATGGCCCTCCCGCGGGTGGCGGTAAACGGACAGCTTTCGCTGGGGGAGAATATTGCTGACCTGGGCGGCACATCGATCGCATTCGAAGCCCTGCAACGGTCATTCCAAGGACGACCTAAACCGCCCACGATCGACGGATTCACTCCGGAGCAACGGTTTTATATATCGTGGGCGCAGCAATGGAGGACACAATATCGAGAAGATGCCATGCGCCTGCAGGTCACACGAGGGCCGCATGCCCCGGGTAATTTCAGGGCCATCGGCCCACTGGTGAACCAGCAGAGCTTCTTCGATGCCTTTGACATCAAACCCGGGGATCCCATGTGGAAGTCACCGGGCGAGCGGGCGGAGATTTGGTAGCGAGGCACCCGGCATCGCCGCGCAGCAGGCTCAGTAAGGCCTGCTGCTCCGCGGCACGAACTCACGACGGCGCATTTAACGGCTACGAAGGAAACCGCGGCCGCCGAAAGCTGGAAACGGTAAACGAAAACCATCCCCTTTACGCCTTCTTCTTACCCCGACCTTTTTGCTCACCGCTGCCGCTTCCTTTTCCCTCCGCACCGCGGCCACGTTGACCACCTGCTTGCGGCATCGCGTCGAACTTCGTTCTCTGCTCATCTGTCAACACGGCACGGACTTGATCGCGCGTGGACTGCATGGTGTCGCGCAGCTTGGCCCGGTTCGCCTTCTGGTCGCCGCCCCCATCCTGCGTCTGCGCACGCATGCCTTCCTCCGCTTTCGAGTAAATGGCTTTAATCTCCGTTTTTTGGTCTGTTGAAAGCGTCAGCGCCCGGTCGAGCTGTTTCATCCGCGCATCGGCATTCATCATCTGTCCACGGTCTGGCGCGCCTTCGCGTTGACCACTCCTGCCTTCCCCGGGCGGAGTCGTTTGATCCTGAGCTTGGGCAAAGGGCGAAACCAACAGGGCCAGCACAACCGTGACCAAGGAGTATTTGAGAGAGCTCATAAGGAATTAAGACTAACGGGGGTTGATAGAATCGATCGAAAACCAGAGACGGTTCGATTTCCGTTGAGACGACAGAGCGCGTGGAAAGTTGCACTGCATCCGCCCACGGAGATCGTCGGAACCGCACGACGCTTCTGCAGCGAAGAGCAAACTACGATACGCCATTGAAATGGAAGTCTGCTCCTCTTGCGGGAATCCCCACGCGCCGGCGTGGATGGCCGCTCCCTTGTTCGTCGCATTGCCGATGACCCAAAGGGAGTATCGGCGGCGCATCTCCGCCAGCGGCAATAACTACCCCGCGTCCAGCTCCAACCAGCAAAGCGCAGGCCATCCGGAAAAAATGCCCCGAAACCCTCGTCCGCCTTACGTCGTCCGCGGCTTGAGCATCTCTGCCGCGGGCTCCGGCTGACGGGCCCGTAATCGTTGCTTCAACCGGTCGAAGTAAAGATAAACCACCGGGGTCGTGAAGAGCGTCAGCGCCTGACTGAGGATCAATCCGCCGACAATCGCGTAACCGAGCGGCTGGCGCAGTTCGGAGCCATCGCCGTGCCCCAGCGCCAGCGGGATCCCGCCCAGCATCGCCGCGATCGTCGTCATCGTGATCGGCCGGAAGCGCTTCAAACAGGCCTCGAAGATCGCATCGGCCGGCCGCATCTGTCGCGTTCGCTCCGCCTCGATCGCAAAGTCGATCATCATGATCGCGTTCTTCTTCACGATACCAATCAGCAGTAGAATGCCAATAATCGCGATGACTCCCACGTCCTGCCCGAACATCCAAAGCGTCAACAACGCTCCGAGTCCCGCCGAGGGTAACGTCGAGAGAATCGTGAGCGGATGAATGAAGCTCTCGTACAGCATCCCCAGAATAATATAGATCGCGATGATTGCCGCCGCGATCAGGTAGGGCTGCGATTGCAGCGAAGTCTGGAACGCCTGCGCCGTCCCTTGGAACGTCCCACTCAGCGTGGCCGGCGCGCGCATCTCCGCCTGCGCCCGCTCGATCACCGCGACCGCATCTCCCAGCGCGACGTCGGGCGCCAGATTAAAGGATAGCGTGACCGCAGGAAACTGGCCCAGATGATTGATATTGATCGGCTTCGTCGTCGAGGTGTTAAACGTCACCAACGACGAAAGCGGCACCTGCCCGCCCGTCAGCGGCGAACGAATAAAGAGCTGATCGAGCGTGGATGGATCCCTCTGCAGCTCCGGCGGGACTTCAATGATAATTTTATATTGGCTGACTTGCGTGTAGAACTGCGCGATCTGCCGCTGACCAAACGCATTATAAAGAACGTTATTGATCGCCTGCGTTTGGATCCCGAATCGTGACGCCGCCTGGCGATCAATCTCAATGCTTAACGCCGGAGCATTGGCCTGTTGGTCCGACGTAACGTCGCGCAACTGCGACAGCTGTTTCATACGTTCCAAAATTGGCGGCGCCCAGAGATCGAGCTCCTGCACGTCCGCCGTCCGCAGCGTATATTGAAACTGCGTTTTCGAGGTGAGACCGCCCACATTCAGATCCTGCTGGGCTTGGAAAAACAGGGTGACGCCCGGAATCCCCGCCGTCCTCTGCCGCAGCCGGTTCATGATGACCCACGCCGAATCGCGCTGGTCACGATCTTTAAGGGTGATCCAATAGCGGCCATTGTTGAGCGTCGACGACGTTCGTCCCGACCCGAGCATATACTGCAACGCGAGCACGTCCGGATCCTCTTTGATGATCGTTCCCACCTTCACCACGTGTTCCGACATCGCGGAGAAGGAGATGTCCGGCGCCGCTTCGGCGGTGGCGGTCAGGAAGCCGGTGTCCTGTTGCGGGAAGAAGCCTTTCGGCATTTTCAGAAACACCAACACCGTGATACCCAGGGTGACGAAGAGAGAAAACAAGGTGAGGCCCTGATGCCGGAGCACGACCCGCAACATGCGCTCATAAATCCGTTCGACGCCCCGGAAGAACCCTTCCAGCCCGCGGTCGAGCCGCGCGCCCATGCCCACCGCCGGAGCGTGGTGGTGCCGCAAATACCGGGCACACATCATGGGCACAAACGTCAGTGACACAAAACCGGATACAAGCACCGCCGCCGTGACCGTGACCGCAAATTCCCGGAAGAGCCGGCCCACGATGCCGCCCATCAACAACACCGGAATAAAGACCGCCACGAGCGACAAACTGATCGAGAGAATCGTGAACCCAATTTCTCGCGCACCCTGCAGCGCCGCCTCCATCGGTTTCATCCCGTCTTCGATATGCCGGTAGATATTTTCCAGCATCACGATCGCATCATCGATCACGAACCCCACCGAGATCGTGAGCGCCATCAGCGAGAGATTGTTGAGACTGAAGCCGAGCAGGTACATCACCGCAAACGTCGCCACGATCGAGATCGGCACGACCACGCTGGCAATCAGCGTCGCCCGGATGTTACGCAGGAAGAGAAACACGACCCCCGTGACGAGCGTCATGGTGAGCACAAGATGAAACTGCACCTCGGAGACCGAGGCGCGGATGGTACGCATCCGGTCACTCAATACATCGAACGTGATCGCCGGCGGCATCGCCGCCTGCAACTGCGGCATCAAATCCCGGACGGCCTGCACCGTCTCGATGACGTTCGCGTCGGCCTGCTTGCGAATAATCACCCCGACGCCGCGCTCGTTATTCACCCACGCCGCGGAATGAACATTCTCCGGCCCCCGCACCGCGCGACCCACATCGCGGACGCGAATGGGCGCTCCATTACGATACGCGAGGACGATGTCATTATAGGGTTCCGCCTCGAGCAACTGGTCGTTCGCATAAATCGCCAGACTCTGCCGGGCGCCACTGAGACTGCCTTTGGGAGAGTTGAGCGTCGTGGAGGCAATCACGCCACGAACGTCGTCGAGGCTGAGCCCCACCGAGGCGAGTTTACTCGGATCAATCTGCACCCGAATCGCCGGCTTCTGTTCGCCCATGATACTGACCTGCGCGACTCCGCGCAGCTGTGAGATCTGCTGCGCCACAATATTAGCGGCATAGTCACTCACTTCGGTCAGCGGCAACACATCCGATTGCATGCTCAGAATCATGATCGGCGAATCAGCCGGATTGACCTTTCGATAACTCGGCGGCGCCGGCATATCCGCGGGCAAACGCCCCGCCGCGGAGCTGATCGCCGACTGGATCTCCTGAGCCGCCGCATCGATGCTGACATCGAGATCAAACTGCAGGGTGATCGAGACCGTCCCCAGGCCGCTGGTCGACGTCATCTGCGTTACCCCGGGAATCAGCGCGAGCTGGTTCTCCAATGGCGTGGCGACGGCCGACGCCATGGTCTCGGGACTCGCGCCAGGCAAACTCGCAGACACCTGGATCGTGGGAAACTCGATCTGCGGCAGCGGCGCCACCGGGAGAAACGGAAACGATACTAGCCCGACCAGAAAGATCGCGATCGTCAGCAACGCCGTGGCAATCGG
>CAYVDZ010000031.1:0-16759 GCA_964450575.1 uncultured Opitutus sp. | reverse complement strand
AATTCAATCCGCGCGTGGTGACGCACGATGTTTTGGGGGTGCGTCAGCAGCGGCAGAAGTTGCCCGACCGCAGCGCCCTCGATGCGCGGCCAATCCTTTGCCACCGGCCTGCGGGTATTCACCACCCGCCCGATTCGGCCGCGCTCGTGGTTCCATTGGGGATCGCGCATCGCATGCTGCGCATGGCCGATGATCAGGCTGGAAAAATCCGAGACGTAGAGCGCGCCGTCAAAACCGAACTCCACGTCCACGGGACGAAACGTGCTGTTCTTCGACCAAAGCACATCCAGCCGGTCCGCCGCCACCAATGGACCCATGTCCGCTTTTACCTGCGACAACGACACGATGTAATTGCCGAGCACCGACGCCGACGCCACCCCCTGCTGGAACTCCTCCGGGAAATTTGGACTGGAGATGACCGCGAGCGCCGAGCCCTTCGCGTAGTTAAGCACCGTGCCGTTGCCGTACGGGTGGTAAGCACCGAGCGGCAACCAGGTCTGCGGCAGCGCCTCGAGCACATGACCACCGCCGAACCGCTGGTAGAAGTTGCCGTGACGATCGAACGAGACCTTCCACGGGTTCGGCGTCATGCCCTGCCACTCGCGCTCGAGGCGGCCAGTCGCCGCGTTCAACCGATACGTCGTCGAGTCGATGCCTCGCACCACCCCGAAGGGCGTTTCGAATTGGGAGCGGTGAAACACGCCGTCGGAGAAAATCACGTGGCCGAGGGGGTCCGTGCCTACCATGCCGCCGTGATGGGAATCGGTGACGTCGACGCCGCGAAGCAACTCCACCTGAGTATCCGCACGATCATCACCGTTGGTGTCAGTGAGAATCAGGAGCCGGGGCTGGGCCGAGACGATGACCCCGCGCTCGTGAAACGCCACGCCGTCGAGCGCATCGAAGCCGTCCGCGAAGGTCGTGCACTTGTCCGCCTTTCCGTCCCCGTCCGTGTCTTCCAAAATCAGAATCTTGTCCTGCGGCTGTTCACCCGGAACGGTGTGCGGAAACGAGGGCATCGTGACCACCCACAACCGGCCGCGCGCATCGAAGCTCAGCTGCACCGGATTGCGGAGCGCAGGGAACTCCGCCTCCGAGGCAAAAAGGTTTACCGCAAATCCGTCGGCGGTAACCAGATCCTGTTGCAACGCCGACGCGGTCTTCACCACACCCGCCGGGTGCGAATACGGCGTGACCTTGCCCGGAGGCAACGGTGACAGCGTCGGGGGCGGATAGTCTGCCAAGCGGGCACCCGGTCTACGGGCGAGTTCATGCACGACGCGCTCCGAAAGTTCGATCAGTTGATGATAGCGCGGGATCTCGGCCGCATTCTCCTCGGGCCGCTTGCGTACACCGTAATAAATCGCGCCATTCTTCGGCCGGACGAGCTCGGCGACAAAGCGGGATTTCTGCGCGACCGCACTTACGACCTCCTGCAATCTCGGCGTCTCGACCGGGGAAAGCCCGGTACCACCCAGCAGCGCCCGTGCGATCACCGGTCCGAGTTCACGGCTGCCCGCGGCGTTCAGGTGCATGCCGTGCGTAGTCAGCGGCCCGGGCGCTCGCGTATACGCCTCGCGACTTGCGGTGAACAGATCCACGAACTGGGCGCCATGCGCGGCGGCCAGCTCCGCGATCGTGGCGGAATACATCTCGAGGTCACGACTGCGCGCGCCGGCATTGGCGGAGGTCCGCATCTCGACTGCCAGCGGCGAAAGCAACACGATCTTGGCACCCGGATGCAGCCGGTCGATCTCCCGGAGATGCGCCTCGTATTGCGCACGGAACTCGGGAATACCACCCGGGCCCGCAAACGACTCGTTCATTCCGTACCCAAGGACGACCACATTGGCCGGCCACGCCGCGAGCAGCGATCTCAGGTGCTCGGCGTAACCCTCCGGCCGCAGTCGATACCCCACCTCGTCGCCGGTCCACGCGAGGCTGCGCACCCGCAGTTTCTTATCCGGATGCGCGAGGTGAAGGTGGGCCTCGAAGTCGCCGAACTCGAGCAGCCGCTCCACCATCGCATTGCCGTAAAAGAGAACCGTATCGTCCGTCCGCCACAAGAACTCCGGCTCCAGCAGCCGCTGCGCGTCCTGTGGTTTGACCCCGATTCGAAACGGATTTCTCCCGCTCATGGTTCTCACATCCGCTCGCGCCGGGATGCGGTCATCCAGGCCAAAGCTCCAATAAACCGCATTCACCATCATCCGCCGGAAACCTTCATTGGCGAAGTCGCTCGTGCCCGCCATCGCCCCTCCCATAGTCGTCATGACTACACGTCCGTGCTGGCCCACGGGCCGCACCCAGGTCCACGCCACCGGCAACATCGGTTCATTCGGCCGGATCATCCGCTTGTATTTTCCGTTGAACTGCTCGCCAACCACGGGCTGCGAATCCGGCATCATCCCCTGCAGCACCTGCCCGAGCACCAGCGGATTGCAGCCGGCAGGCAGCGGCACACTCACTTCATACACGTCACTCGTGCTCCAGATTTCGCCGTCGGCGACGCCGCGCAAAATGGGGTGCCGCGCCGCTCCCGGGGCAAATACCCCACGCGTGCTCTGCTTTCCGTGATATCCCCAATGGTTCAAATGCGATTGCCCGAGCACCTGGCGGCTGAACCCACCCGGGAACTCCGGCCCCGGGTAGTTCCATTCGAGTCGCGAATAGGTGGATGACGCGTCTGGCGGGTGCGTGGTCGCCGAGAAGCTGCCGAAAGCATGTGTCGCCGTACGCAATCCCATTACGGGGCGCCCCGCATCGAGATAATCGGAAATGTGCTTCATCTGCGCATCCGGCAGCACGCGAAACCGGGTGAAAACAACCATGAGGTCCGCCCTGGCCAGGGCTTCGAGCCCAGGGATGTTATCCCGCTGGTTCGTGTCGATCACGCCCGTCTGCTTGTTGATCGCAAAGAGGACAGTGCAATCGAAGCCGTGCCGTGAGGCCAGGAGGTGCGCAAACAGCGGCATCGACTCTTCAGACCGGTACTCATCGTCACCCGTAATAAACACAATGTGCTTCCCCGTCCCGGCTTCACCCACTCGTCCCTTGAAAAATGCCCACGGCTGAAGCGGCAGCGATGCTGCGGCCGGTAACGTTGCGGACAGGAACAAGAGGAAGATCCGAAGGATTGAAATCTGCATGAGAAGAGTGGGAGGATTCCGGGAGATCGATTCAATCCGCAGCACGGGTACTCCAACGGCAAACCTGGGCACGGCGGCGAAGCGGGTTGAGGAAAGGCCGAAAACCCTCGCCCGACAACCACGCGTAATTGTGAACCGTTCACGTGCGAGCTGCCACGCTCCCTGCATCTCGCGACTCCAATCAATTTACAGCGTCTCCTCCTCGCCCAGACCGTGTCTTGAGCCAAACTCCATTGCCGCGTTCTGTCGTCGGATTCGGCAGATTGCAGATCTCCGCAAGAGCACCGGTCAGCGGGCGGGTCGCACCAGAAACGCGGGAACAGCGATGAGTCCGAGTGCGCCGGCACACCCAAGCAACAGCCCACGGTCCGCGGGGCTGACTAACGCCAACAGTGCCATGGCCAGAGCGCACACCGCGAGAGTCCAGCCTACAACCAGCAAGGGCTGACGCAATTCGTCAGCCGATGTAAGGGCCGCCTCGGGCTTCGGGCGGTGCGCGAGCCGGAGGAATGCCGCGTACCCAGGTGCGTCGTTTCGATGCCAGCGTTCCGCGAGCATCAAAATCAATAATGGCAGGATGACACCAATGAAGATCTCGAGATTGCGGGGATTGACCGCCGCGTACTCGGCTATCGCTCGGAAACCAGGCAGTGACCCTAGCCACGAACCTTGGGCGAGCCCGAAGCGCACAAGTACGCCGAATGTGAAACAGATCCCCGCCGTGAGGACCAGATCTCCGGTCCTCACCCGCCGGCTGAACAGCGCCCACACAAGCGGCAGCAACAGGGGCCCCACGATGAGGCTGGTGAAACTGAGAATCACTTTCTCCGCTCCACCCAGCAGCGGCACCAGCAATGCGAAGATCGTGATGACCACTCCCAAAAGCAAAGTCATCCCGCGCCCGATTCGCACCAGCCGGTCCTCATCCGGCGCGGGTCGGAGCCACGGCCCAATGATGTCCTGCGTCAACACGCCGGCGAAGACATTAAGTTGGCTGCTCACCATACTGGCCGTGGCGGAGAACATCGCCGCAACCATGAGCCCGAGCATGCCCGCCGGCAGGACCGACCAAGCGGCGAGGATGTAGGCCTGTTCCGGATTCGAATCCGGCCGGATCACCCGGTACACTAACGGCGGCAGTAACCAGAAAAACGGACTGATCAGATAAAGTACTCCGAACAGCCATGCGCTTTTTCGCGCATCGCGTGCGGTCGGCACACAAAGATAGCGCTGCACAAAAGCCCATTCCGCCCCGACCATGAAGAAGTGAATGGCCGTCCAGCCGGCGAGAAACACCCACGTGAACTCCGCGTTGGCGACCCGAAAGAATTCCGGCGGCAAGCCTGCCAGCGCGCCGGAGATTCCGCCAGCTTCGCGCAGGCATAATGGCACCACGAAGGCGACTGCGAGATTGAGGACGATGAACTGCAGCACGTCCGTCATCAGCACTGCCCAAAGTCCGCCAGTCACGGTGTAGACAACCACGATGGCACCGAAGATCGCGATGGCCCATGACACGGAGAGATTGCCCGTTGCCACATCGCGCAAGAACCAGCCCTCCGGCACCGGCAGCAACGCGCACAGCAGGATCGCCAGGGCGTAAAGCGATACGCCGGTGCCGACGAGCCGGTAAACCATCATTGCCCAGGTGTAGAGGTGGACCGCGCGCCGGCCAAAACGCACCCGGACGAACTCGGCCGGAGTGGTAATCCCGCTCTGCTTCCATCTTCCCGCCAAGAACCACCCAACTAGCAACGCGGCGACGCCGTAACACATGTTAATGCTGACGGCGACAAACCCGTACTTGAATGCGATCCCTCCCCATACGACGAAGGTGCCGGCGGAGAACATCGTCATGAATCCACTCAGCCCGGACACCCACCACGGCGCTCGGCCGCCAGCGCCAAATAGATCGCTCGTGTTTCTAACCTTGCCCCCATATAATATCCCGATCGCAAAGAGACCGGCAATATAGGCCAGAATCACGATCACGTCAGGAGTTCTCATATAGTCGCGACCCTTATTAGTGAAACTTCACCGGGCAACGTGGTCACACGAACATTCACGGCCACGAATAGATCCGGGGGAGGGATACGGGGCTTCGGAGCGCTCGCGATTTCCGGAAGGGTGGCCAGCCCCACCGGTCTCCGTTCGACTCCAAGGCACGGCAGAGTGGACATTCGGGACGCCCGCTCAAAACGTAAGCGTCGTCGAGAGCTGTATTTTCCGCGGCGTATAATAATGTTGGAAGAAGCGCACCGTGCCGTTCGTGCTGCGGGGCAAGACGAGCACCTGCTGACGATCCAGCACATTGAAGACATTCAGCGACACCAGCGCCCGGATCTTTTTCGTCGGCCGGAACGCGTAGTTCGCAAAAGCGTTCGTATCCACTTTGTCAGGATAATAGAAAATCTTCCGCTTGTTCGCATCGGCTGCGTCCGTGTACATATACGCGCGGAAGCCCTTGCGGTAAACTGTCCCAAGGCCGAGCACCAGCCCGCGGAATCGGCCTTCCTGCACCTGATACCGGTTGATCATGCTGAACTGGTTTTCCGCGTAGCCCGTCGTAACCTCGCCGGCCTTCCGGACGATGATGGGATCGCTCGGCGGAGTAAATCCCAGCTGATGATTCAAAATGGGAACACCGGTACGAGTCGTACCCACGCCGGTCGTGCGGAGACCGAGGAACTGCGCGTTCAAAATCTGGCCGGAGTCGGGATCCATCTGCGCGAAATACGGACTGTTGGGATCCCGCATCATCGCGAGCGACAACGGCACCTGCGCGGACGCAGCATCGGCCGGATCGCTCGACACCAGCAAGGGCGTGAGCGCGCCCGAGCCACTCTTGATCGCGACCACCGACTGACCGCCGACCGTGGTCGTGTTGAACTCGTCGTTATAAAAAATCGGCAAGGTGACGTTGCTCCGTTCGGCGCCGTCGGCCTGGGTGAAACTCATGGTGATGGTCCAGGGCTTGAACGGCCGCGCCGAAAGGCTGGCACTCAATCCATCCGAGATCCGGTCGAAGATGAAGCCGGGGCCGCCGTTGCGGCCGTTAATCCCATCCGGATCCACGTCGGCGCGCTGCGCCCCGAGCGTGCCCGTGAAGTTCTGTCCTTCGGTCTTATAGTAAGTGATGTTGCCGGAGAGGCGGTGATCCCACAGCGAAAGCTTCAGCCCGCCTTCGAGAGTTTCGCCCTTACCGATTGGGAGGATGTTATTGAAAATATCGCGGTCGGTCGTGAAGTTGATCTTCGAGTTGGTCGAGTGGCTGACGTATCCACGCACGCCCTGCAACGGCGTATCAAACACCACGCCCAAGGTGCGACTATCGTAATCGATCGGGCCGCGCGCCACGCGGGTCGTCATGCGCACCGTATCCGCGGTCTCAAACCGAAAACCCGCCATCGTATCGATCCGGCCTTTCCAAAATGAGCTGGAGAGACTGAACCCGAAACTGTCTTCGGTCGTGTCGTCCAAAGTGTAGATCGTCGAAGTGGGCACCCCTTGCGCGTTGATCGGCCCCGTCAGGCCCATCGGATTGGCGGCGGTGCGCGGTACCCCGTCGGCGTACACCATGGGCTGCAACCGGTAGAGCTTGCCGTTGGCATGAACGACTTCGTTCGCCGGATAGCGCACGCCGCCGTACATGCTTTCGGGGAATGCCGGCATCCACATCGCGGGAATCAGATTCCGGCCGGAGTCCGCATTGATGATGTTCGCGAGGTTCTGGATCACGTTACCGGACGAATCTACCTCGTAGAAACGCATTTCCTGCCGATTGACCCAGGACTCGAGATAGTTGTAGAAGCCGCTGAGCGTATGTTCGCCCCAGCGCCCCAGGTCGCGGCGCCCCACGGCGGTGAACTTGTAGCCGCGCCCACCGGTCCAGAATGGACCCGGATTCAACGCCGTAAACAACGCCCACTCGCGCTTCAACGTCCCATCCGGGTTCGCGTAGAGATTTGCGGTCGAATCGGGATGATAAATGGTCCCACTGGAACTATTGGTGCCGTTGTTAACGCGGTCGTCGTGCGCGTAACGAAATTGGAAGGCGAGATCCCGACGTGGCGTCAAGTCGACGGTGATCGATTTGGACTCGTTGACCCAATGTTGCCGACGCAACACGCCAAACGCCGAGTCCATGTTGGTGAGGTCGAACTTACCGTTGGTGAGTTCGGTGCCGCCCGCCCCGACAATATAGCGCGTGCTTTGACCTTGCAGCCGCTCCCCCGTCGTGAGCAGAAGATTAGTCGGTGCGTTAATCGTGCCGTCGGCCGAGTGGATGGCCGCGCGCGTGTAATGCCGATAGTCCGCGAAGATACTGATCCAGCGGTAAGGGCGGAAGGTCACCGCGCCTTGTACCGCTTCCTCATCAAGTCCGAGAATCGGCCGGTAATAGCGGTCCCGACTTTTCAAGCCGTTCACTCGTACGCCAAAACGTTTTGTGCCGACGTTCATGTCGGTCGTGAATCGCTGCGAGCCTTCGCTATCGATCACGTGGGAAAAATTGAGTGAGCGTTGCTGCACGCGGGCCCGCTTCGAATTGATCACGACGAGGCCGCCGGCTTCACCCGAACCATACAGCAGGTTATTCGAGCCGTTGATCGCCTCAGCGCTCTCCACGTCAAAGCCGTTGAACATCGAGGTCGAGGAGCGAAGAAACCCGTCGCGCCGCGGTTCGCTGATAGTAAATCCGCGGGCAGACAAACCGCCCGGTTGCGCCTGGTCGCCATCCTGGGTGCCGCGCTGACCTTCACTGCCGCCGCCAAAGAGCATTGCGCCCAAGCCACCGTAATCGGAAAGCAGCTTGAAGATGTCACCACCGCCGAGCTCGGTGATCAACGTGTTGTTGAGGATCCGAGCATCCAAGGGCGCCTTGTTGAGTGACGTGCTCATGCCCGTGAGCGCCGTCGTGTTGGTGGCTTCATAGGTGTCGGTCGAATCGCTGATCACCTCGAAAGGCGAGAGCGTGACGGTACCGTCCTGCTTCACCGGCGCGGCGGGTTTGACGGTCTGGGCCTGCAACGGAAGAACTGCGAGGCCCGTGGCAATAACACCGGCCCAAAAAGAGGGACGCGCAGAGGGAACGTGGGATTTCATGCGTTAGGGGGTAAAGTGCGGCGCCGAAAACGAGCCGGCATCCCGGGTAATGGGATTCAAGACTTACTCGCGCCGCTTGGCTGGGGTTTTGCGTGAGGTGACTAGTCAAAACCGTCGCCGGTAGACCGCAACGCTGTCCCGTGGTGAAGCGTTAACCGGTCGGGCTGCTAATGAGTTCACCTGTTGTCGGCTTCCTCGTAGCCGTCATCCAACGAGGGACGCCGATTGGCGCGTGCGATCCACGCAGATTTCTCAAGAGCCTCAGTGTGGAGTCGGTTGGTGTTGAACATGGGAATCAGATGTCGAGAGCTGCTTTGTTTGGGTTGTCTGCCAAGGGAGATTCCTTCTCATCTCCTTACCGTCATCGAATGTGACGTGGCTGGATGGGCTTCTATCCCATTTAATTTCCAGAGGCATTATTATTTCCTTTGGCATTTTTGTTTCGGGCATGCCGTGAACGTAATGCAGGCTTCGGATTAAACGGATTAGTGCGCTGACAAAACGTCTCGATATCCCTGAACCGATATCGGTATTCTCCAAGTCCGATCCCACCTGGAAGAAACGACGCTCCTTCTTAATTGCCCTCGCGTTTGACCTTTGCCCAAAAAGGGGTGCGGCTAAGATTCAAGCGGCGGGCGGCCTACGTCGTCGTTAAAAGCCCCAAGCGTGTATTTCGGATCCGACCGGCCAGAGCGGATGAGATCACTTCGGCGATCCCCGGCGCAACGGTGTCATCGCTGCGCAGCGCAATCCGTATAAAATCGCGCGTGGTTGCCTTAACGATTGCCCACCGAATACCGTTCTGAGCAGCCCGCCCGTGCGTTCATCTGATTCAGAGAACCTTGCCCAAGAGATTGCAGCCGACGTTGATCTTTCCGCCGTACAGCGCTTAGATCGCGAATAGTCCGGGGATATAAACCAGGATGACGATAACGTCGGGAGTGCTCATGTCGCAAGCACCGAGAAGGCAGTCGACAGCGATGTAAAGAGTTGTGAAATGAAATAGTTCATCGCTCCGTTCGACCGACTCTAATCACCGTACTGTCTGCCAGTGGCTGAAACTGCCGGTCCGGAATCCGCCGCGCCAGATCTCCACGCGGAACCCGCCCGCCCCGGGCGGAGCTGGCACCGTCATTGGCGCGCCGAGCTGAAGCGGCACCCGTTTCGTTTGCACCAATCGATTCTGGCCGTCTAAAAAGTGAATTTCCAATTCGGCGTTTGAGAGTGGAAACACCGGAAAGTCAGTCCGGGGCTCCAATCGCACTGTGAGCGCGCCGCCCCGCAGGACAGCCTCTCGAACTACAAAGCCAGTGTGCTCGCGCCGGAACATATGGTATGTCGTGCGCGGATTGCGTTCGGGATCAATCACGCCCCATTCACGCCATCCGTTCACATTAGTTCCTACATAACGACTGCGATAGTCATTGAAACTCCAGATCGAGGCACCGGACACGAATGGCCGCGCCCGAATGATCTCCAGCATTTCCCGGAACCACTCCACCCTCACCATTTCGTCCTCAACGAAGTCGTGGCGGATTCCATATTCTGTTATTATAAGAGGCTTGTTGGGATGTCGCGCATGCGTAATGTCGATGTTTTCCGCATTCTTCTGCGGAGTGGCGGCATAGGTGTTGAGGGAGACGAAATCCACGTACGCTGAACCCTCATCCTCCCCCTTTAGACCCGCTTTTGCCGCTGAGTTGCTGGCGAACGTGATCAGTCGGGTACCATCGAGTTCTCGGGTATAGTCTCTCATGTCCTTGGTCCAGCGCAGCCCGGCCGGAGTGTCAGAAGCGTACTCGTTGCCCACGCTCCATGCGATGATAGACGGACGGTTCCAGTCGCGCTCAATCATCTCGCGTTGCGCCACCTTGAAACGTTCACGCGCTTCCGGTGAATCCATCATGGCCGCGGTGCCGGCGGCCGCATGGCTCGCTTCCCCAATCAGCAACATCCCGTGCCGGTCGGCCCAATCCAGGACCGCAGTCGACACCGGATAGTGTGTCATTCGCTGAAACACGAAACCCGCTTCCTTCATCAACTGCAGATCGCGCGTGACAATTGCGATCGGCTCATCCTGGCCACCACCGGGGTAACTCGCATGCCGGTTTCCGCCCGCCAGCCGGATCGGTTGGCCGTTGAGCACGAGCTGCGTGCCGCGCACTTCAAAGCGACGCAAACCGAAGTGCACACTCTCCCTCGCGCGACCCTCGATTGTAGTCCGCCATTGATACAGCGCGGGGGCATCCAGGTGCCAGAGGGTGACGTGCTCCTTGGCCAGCGGCTGCCGTAACTCCACCGTCCCAGTCGCACCCGCGGCAATCACCGCAGTTGCCGGTGTGGGCGTAAGCGGCAGCCATTGATTCTCCCGTGCAATCTCCCCGAGGACGCGTACCCGCTGCTCTTGGCGTGTGGTGTTTCGGATCCATACTTTGGTCCGCACTTCGGCCGTTCCCGTGGTGAGGTCCGGTGTAGCCTCCACCTTATGGCGTACCACGTACACGGCCGGACCGATCAACAAATCGACGTCCCGAATTATCCCACCATCATCCCACCAGGCAACGACCTGTTGCTGCGGCTGATTGCCGCCGCCTGGCCTCGTCCAGCTGTTGTCGGCACAGACCACGAGCAGGTTGGTTTCGCCAGGCTTAAGCTTACCGGTCACATCAAACTCGAACGGCGTATAACCACCATCGTGCTCTCCGAGCAGCTCGCCATTCAGCCAGACCCGCGCATGGGCAAACACCGCCCCGAAATTGATACGTACATGCTCGTCGGACGTGAAAACTGGCGCCGTAAACCGATGACGATACCAGCCGGGACCAATGTAACCTACAAAGCGCGGATCGTGGGACCAGGTATGCGGCACCGTCACGTGGTCCCACGTGCCATCACCATAACTGGACGAAAACCACTCCGCTTTGTCGCCCCATTTTTGGTAGTCCGCTGCAAGTTTCCATTTACCGTTCAGCGAGATGCGCCTGGTCTCAGGGTTGGACGCCGGCTGGGCCAAGGCCACGCCGACAAAGCAGCTGCTCAGAAGAGTCCAGGCGGCGAGAATGCGAAGGGATCTGGTCATGAGAAATATAATTCGGACAGTGAGCCTGCTTGATCAGCGATCCAGCTTGAGGGTAGCTCGCCGGGCGAGATAACCGAACCCGTACTGCGCCCCCACAACCGTTCCAGGCATTACCTGTAGCAATCCGTCATTCGCAATCGCCTTCCCACCCACCTGCAGCTTCAGCCGCCCGGTGAATGTACGGGCATTCGGGGAATCCTCCGTGACGACTACCGACTCTTCGTCGCCTCCGGCTGTGACCATCACTTGTCCCGTTTCCAAGACACTATAGTCGAAGTTAAGTGGCGCTGTCAGTGTGACCACGAGTTCGTTTCCGACGCGTTGAACCGATGTCTTTGTCTCGGCAAACGCCATCCACGCCAGGCTCTGGTTGAATGCCGTGTTGAAGTTTACCCATGCTTCAGTCCAGCCAATATTCCCCTGCTCGGGATGGTAGGGATAGTGCTGATTCTTTGGGCTTCCATCGAAGGCAAAGCGCACATCTCCAAGCTGGCCAATTCCACCATGATGAAAAGAGTACCAACCGTGCTCGACTCCCTCGATTTTCCGCGCCGCATCGTAGGAAAAATGTCGTCCGGTGGGATTACGCCCAAATGCATTGTCCAAGTGCGCATAAGCAAGTTGCTCGAGTCGCCCGCGAGTCGCTTCCTGGCGGATCAGCGGCTGCACCGCCAGCAGTGCCCCGGGCAGCCCCAAAACATTGCCAGGCTCGTTCCACATCGTCCGCTGCGGCCCGGTCGGAACCCAGGCGTCGCCATCGCTCAGTTTACGAAAGTCCCAAAGATTATCCGAGCGCCGGATCGCAACTGTCGCCCACGCTTCGAGCTTCTCCTGTAGTCCAGGTGGGGCACGGTCGGGATACTCGAGGAGAAAATGAGCAAGCCCGGTCGCGGTCAAAAATTCACTCATCCGTTGACCTTTCGTGGTCTGCGGGTCCGACCAGTCGAGCTGGGCAATCATCCACTGCACCTGTCGACGGGCAGCCTCGAAATACCGCTCGGCATCGGCTCTGCCCTCGCGTCGCGCCACCTCGTACAGCAACAGGTTTGGTTGCACCGAAAAACCCGGCGGATACGCGCCCTTGGTCGTACCTATTTTGGTTTTCAGCGCGAGCAAATCGTGCTCGGGGCTTTCATCATAGGGATACTCGCGATCGCAGGTTGCCAGGCTCCAGTGCGCGAAGGTGTACTCGAGCACCGCTATATAGTTTTGAACCGGCAGGAATTGCTTCAGCCACGGCCACGCATAAAGAAAGTACGCGAGCTGGGCCTTCAAGTGTTCGTGTTTGAGCCCCTGAGTTAAAATCACGTCCGCACCCCAGTGGATCAATTTCACCAAGTCCGGCGCATCCTCCCGATATGGCTCGAGCGCTCCCCAGAGAGATGGATCCGCGGGCCGCTCATAATTCACCTGCTGCGGCATTCGGGCGTATGCCGAAGGATTCGAGAGAAACTGTGGCACGAGCGTGTGCAACTCCCAGGCGAAGTGATGATCATCCCGCCAGGCAAACGAGCCCCGGCAAACCGGCCGCCAATTTCCAACGTAATGGCGGCTGTCGATCATGAAATCCACGGCACTCTGGTAAGTGATCCGTTCCATCCACCAGTGCCCGATTCGGAACGGCACCGAGACTTCCGCACCGGCCGCGACCACGAACTCCGCCTGCGAGACTGGATTAAACGCGGTAAAATCTCCGATTTGACCCCGAAAAACACCGCTGAACATTGCCGGCCCTCCCGTCGCAAGTCGCACCACGAAGGGCGTGTTCTCGGGCAGTGTCGGCGCGGTGAAACGCTTCGGCTTGCCGACATTGAATCCACTCTGATTGAGGTAGATTCGTGGCACCGCCGAGTCGGCCGTCCGCTCCGTACCTCGCGGAGTGATCGACGGCATGCCGCCCGGGCTCGCCGGCCAGACGGCGACTTCTTTGATTCGCGCCTGCCCGTCATACGTATCCAGCACTAAAATACGAAGCCGGCTTGCTTGCACCACCAGCGTGTCGTCGAACGCGATCCCGAGCGCCGTCGCCTGGTTGTCGGCCACCCGCGACGAAGGAATGTCATGCCACAGCCCGTCGCGCCAGAACTGCACGACGAGGCTCTTCAATGCAGTAGCCGGATCGAATCCATTATAGACATGGACCCCGGCAATCGTCTCCATTCTCCCCAGGTCCAGCTCAATCCACGATTCGCCCACCCCCGGCCGGCTCCTCCAGGAGGACTCCTCGGTGATGACCCCGTCAATCGCCCGTTCCGCGGCGAAGGGCGCTTGAACAGAACTGGCCGTAGCGCTGTGCGGTTTAATCGCCGTTGATGGCACCCGATGTGATTGCGCCCTGATTCCTACAACTCCAACTATCCATCCAAGCACAATTGCGCACGCCAATCCTCTTTGCATGCCGACTGGCTTCCGACGGGATGCACGCGACCAGACAGCTCGCTGCTGCCTTTTTGCGCTTCGCTCGCAATCGTTCATGGCGTGGCGTCCTGGAAGAAATCTCCTTCGATCACCCGGACCTCGTCCGCCGCGACACGAACGCGTTTCACCTGTGAGCCGAGCCTGATCGCTGCTTCCCCGCCCGTCGCCGACCCGACCTTTGCCCGAGTTAGTTTTCCTTCTTTCCATGCGACGTCGACAATGAATCCTCCGCGCGCCCGCAGTCCTGTCACCGCCCCGCTTCGCCAGGCTTCAGGCAGCGCCGGGAGCAGGTGGAGTTCGCCCTGATGAGTCTGGAGCAGCATCTCCGCCATCCCGGCAGTGGCGCCAAAGTTTCCGTCGATTTGAAAGGGAGGATGATTGTCAAAGAGATTGGGCAGGGTACTATTCGCGAGCAGTTCATTCAGTAATTTATGCGCCCGGTTTCCATCGTGCAGCCGCGCCCAAAAATTAATCTTCCAGGCTTTGCTCCAACCGGTGCCACCATCGCCTCGGAACTCGAGTGAAGTTCGCGCGGCCGCAGCCAGCTCAGGCGTGCTATGAGGAGAAATCTGCGTGCCAGGGTGCAATCCAAACAGGTGGGATACATGCCGGTGCAGCGGATCGATCTCCTCGAAGTCCTCCAGCCATTCTTGCAGCTGGCCACGCCGGCCAATTTGCATGGGCGCCAGGCGAGCGAGTTTCGCCCGTACTGCCGCTCGGAATACTTCATCCACTCCGAGTATTTCCGCTGCAGCCAGACATGCCGTGAACAGTTCGCGCACGATCTGCTGGCTCATGGTCGGTCCCATAGAGAGAGATGCGATTGAACCATCAGGTGCCTTGAACTTGTTTTCGGGCGAGCCCGCGGGTCCGGCGACGAGCCAGTCCCGTGAGGGGTGCTCCACCAGAAAGTCCAGATAGAACTCTGCACTTTCCTTGAGCACAGGATAAGCGCGCTCTGCCAGAAAAGCGCGATCCAACCCGAACTGATAATGTTCCCAAAGATGTAAACTCAACCACGCCGCCGCATCGTTGAACAGTAAATCCAAAGATCCGCGCAACTCGGAAGTCGCCCACGGAGCAGTGCGCGTGCTCAGCACCCAACCTCGGCAGCCATACCGGTCCCGAGCGGCGCGCCGGCCCACCGGCAACAGTTGATCGATCAAGGTGAAGAGTGGCTGTGCCAGCTCAGCCAGATTTGTCGGCTCCGCCGGCCAATAGTTCATCTCGGTGTTTATATTGATGGTATAATCACTGAACCAGGCCGGTTTATAACTGTCATTCCACAAACCCTGGAGATTGGCGGGAAGTGTTCCAGGGCGGGAACTACTGATCAGCAAGTATCGCCCAAATTGGAAGAACAATGCGGCCAGTGCGGGGTCATCCGAGCCCGCCTTCACCCGCTTTAGCCTCTCGTCAGTCGGGATCGCCGGCACGGTTCCCGGTCCGAGATCGAGGCTCACTCGACGAAAAAACGCTTGATAATCCGCGATGTGGGCGGCGCGTAATTCCGCCCACGGCTGCTGCGCCGCACGAGCCGCCTGGCCGAGGGCAGTGTTCAGCGGATCCGTCTGCCGAAATGTGCTCTGAGCCGCAATCACCAGAGTCAGCGCGTCGGCACTCTCGACCTGAAGACGAGAGCCATCCACGCGAAGGGTTCCTCCCTCTGCCCGAGCCTCGAGTACAGTCGCAAAACGTACGCCGCCAAACGGCGTCGAACCGGTCAGCACAATCCGACTTGGCGCCTCGGCGCGCACGTTGGCATCCCGTCCACGGGAAAGTTCAATCGCACACGTAACCTGACCAGGACGATTCGCCACCAACCGGACCACCAGTACCTCGGACGGCGCACTCGCAAAAACCGTACGCGTGAACTGCACGCCATTCTGGTTGAACCTTGTTTCCGCGACCGCCTCATCGATGTTCAACTCGCGCCGATAATTACCCGCGGGCACCCCGACCGACGCTGGAAAATCAATCCACAAATCCGCCAGGGGCTGAAAATGGCCATAGCGCGGGTCGTTGGGTATGACGAAGTGTTCTCCCGCCACCCGATGCGCGTTGGCGTAGTCACCAGCAAAGAGCAGACGACGCACCTCCGGCATAGTTTCCCGCATCTTGGGAGTCGGCGTATAGTGATACTCGCCTGACCAAATGCTATCCTCGTTCAGTGATAAATGCTCGCGGTTGACACTGCCAAATACCATCGCCCCGAGTCGGCCATTACCCACCGGGAGGGCCTCATTCCAGTTCGTGGCTGCCGCCCGGTAATTAAGCACGCCCGCAGGTGCGCGGTCTGCACCGGGCAGACTCAGGCCTGTCACCGCCCAACAAATAATGACTGCACCGCATCTCATCGGGAATGGTCTGCACCTGATGTTGGAATCTCGCTCTCGGCCAATACGCGATTGTAGATTCGCACGTCACTCAACTTGCCGCGATAGTTGACGTAGCGCCCCTTCGTAGAGATTCCTGGCGTCGCCACCAGCAGCGTGACGTCTCCAACCGCTTCATAAACTCCGCTGTTTGCGCCCAGCCGGCCGGGTGCGGTCACATCCTTGGGGGATTCCGGGAAGCCGGCAGCCACTTGCTTCAACTGTCCATCAATATAAAGTCGGGCTTCACCGCGGTCGTAAACGCATGTGATCCACGTCGGCTGCCCGCTGCGATACGCCTGGACCGCCACCACCTCACGATACTTTTCGTGGGTTCCGATCCGGAATGCAACGTCACCCGTCGCGCTTAGCCTGATACCCCACCCCGCGTTCCCCGTTTTAGGCATGCGCGTGATCGGGAAGGTGTTTGCCGCGGATTCCGGCTCGACCATCAACGAGATTGACATGGTGTCGCCCTGCCCGAGGTTGCGGCTGAAAAAATAGAATTTCTCGTCGCCGGTGAAGGCGATGGGCTGACGCGTCGCGAGTTGCCATAACGGCGCCTGCGGATCGAGCTCGAAGGACCGCGGAGTCCGACGTGGCTGACCAGGAAGTGCCGGCTTCATGAACCGGAC
>CAYVDZ010000030.1:4267-16788 GCA_964450575.1 uncultured Opitutus sp. | reverse complement strand
GAAATACCCGGGCTAATGCGTGCGAGATTGGCCCTACGACGGCGCTCGGGATTCCTCGGCGTCCCCCTTGAGGCCGCGAGCAAGCTCGGGCACTACGGCTCGACACGCGCTATTTCGCAGCGCGAGTGGGCCTGGCTTCGGGAACGGGAGGTTCGGCTGGTGACGGCGAGCGGGGCAGCCCATCAAACGTGTTCGGCTCCATGATTTCCACGCGCGTGCCGTCGGGATCGTAATAGTTGACCTGCCGTTTGCCGTTCACGCCGGCTTTCAAGTCACTGGGCCGCTTACTCTCGGACGGATACGGCCGATCGCGGCGGGAGGCGAGCGCTTGCTCAATATCCATCACCTCGAGGCAAATGTGATGCATGGTGCGGAGGCGATCGGTCGTCGGATATTTATCATAGAGCATAAACTCCACGTAATCCTGTCCGTCCGGCACCTGCAGGTTAACCCAGTTCAGCGTCATGCCGCCGGCACTCCCGCGCCAGATATCCCGAAAGCCCAGGATTTCGCCGTAGAACTTCATGGAGCGGGCGAAGTCGCCGACGATGACTCCGACATGACTCATCCGTGGTGCGATGCGCGTATCCGGAATAAACTTACCTTGTTCCCGTCGCGCCCAGCTATCCGGCAGAAACTCCAGGATCTGCACCGTGTTGTCGTTGGGATCTTTGAGCGAAAACGCCTTGTTCCCCTTTTCGTCGACGCTGACTTCGCCCGGCACCGCAACGCCCTGGGACTGAAGATAGAGCCGCATCGCCTCGGCGTTTTCCGTTTCAATCGCGAAATGATGCAAGCGGTCGGTTCCCGGCGAACCCTTGGGACCGGGCAGGAGTTCAACCGTCTGCCGGTCATTGATCTTGATCGTGACGGCCGCCCCGGGTGTCCCGTCATAGGAACCTGAATACGGTGACGCGTAGCCGAGGAACCCTTCATAAAACGCCCGGGCCTTGGCCATGTCGCTCACGTAAAACGCGGCATGGGCCACGCCCGTGATTCGCGGACGCGCCACTTTTTCCTGAGCCGCGAGCGGCGAGAGGAACACGGCAACAACCAAGGCGAGAGTTTTGAACATCATCGGGGCGTCGATTGGGGTTGAGGGAGGACGATGGACCGGGACCGCTGGCAGGCAAGGGCGGAGCAGCGGGATCACCCGGAGAGAAATTCCGGATAGACGCCGCGCTCCGAAGCGGATTTTTTGGCGGCTTGCTTCCGTCGCTCACGCTTCAGCCGATTGGCTATCTCCGCACCCGGCAACAGGTGAAGTTTCAAGCCGGCCACCAACCCGTGGCCGCGGAGGAGGAACGCAACGAATTGGAGCTACTGCCCGACTGCGGCTATGAACACGCCCTGCAGGATCTCGCCGGCATGGAACGGGTGTGGTTAGTGTGGTGGTTTCATCGTAACGAGAACTGGCGACCGCTGGTACTCCCACCGCGCGGGCCGTCGAAACGCCGCGGCGTCTTTGCGACGCGCTCGCCGCATCGGCCCAATCCGCTCGGGCTCACCGCCGTGGAGTTGCTGGAAGTGAAAGGCCGCCGGCTCCTGCTGGGTCCGTGCGATCTCGTGGACGGCACGCCCGTTTTTGACGTAAAACCCTACGTGGCGGCGTATGATGCCTTCCCGGCCGCGCGCGCCGGCTGGATCGACGCGATGGAGGCGGAATTGCAAGCGCCGGCGCGTTATTCCGTGCGGCTCGCGGATGCGGCCGATGCCCAGGCGCGCTGGTTACGCGAAACCTGGGGGGTCGATTTCACCCGCCGCCTCTTCGAATTGCTCTCCCGCGATCCCTCTCCCCATCGCACCCGGCGGATCCGGAAACGGAACGGAGCGCAGTGGGAAATTGGCTGCGGCGCCTGGCGGGCGGTTTTTGAAGTGACCGGTGAAAGCGTCAACGTTGTGGCGCTGGAGGCGGCCTATCCCATGCGGTTTCTCCTGCGCCCCAATCATGAGGAGTTACTCGAGGTGAAAGGCCGCCGGCTCCTGCTGGGTCCGTGCGATCTCGTGGACGGCACGCCCGTTTTTGACGTAAAACCCTACGTGGCGGCGTATGATGCCTTCCCGGCCGCGCGCGCCGGCTGGATCGACGCGATGGAGGCGGAATTGCAAGCGCCGGCGCGTTATTCCGTGCGGCTCGCGGATGCGGCCGATGCCCAGGCGCGCTGGTTACGCGAAACCTGGGGGGTCGATTTCACCCGCCGCCTCTTCGAATTGCTCTCCCGCGATCCCTCTCCCCATCGCACCCGGCGGATCCGGAAACGGAACGGAGCGCAGTGGGAAATTGGCTGCGGCGCCTGGCGGGCGGTTTTTGAAGTGACCGGTGAAAGCGTCAACGTTGTGGCGCTGGAGGCGGCCTATCCCATGCGGTTTCTCCTGCGCCCCAATCATGAGGAGGTACCCGACCGCGACGCCCAGCTGGCGTTTATCGCGCGGTGGCCGTTGGAGCCGGGGCACACCCTGCCGGGATGATCCCGAGGGTTGATCGCAGGCTTTCAGGGGATCGGTCCATCGCCCTGACCCGGTCCGGAACGCTCCAAACCGCGGATGTCAGAGTTTGACCCTTTTGATCCCGCCGTTCGTAACCTCAACATCTACTTCTCCAAGGTTCGGCTACCTTGACCTTGAACGTGACCACAACATGGACAAGGCTTAGACTATCGCGCAATGAAGACGATCACCGTCTCCAAGGCTGAAGCCGAATTCAGCGGCACCGCGCGCCGCGTGGTGAAAACCAAGCAACCCGTCACGATCTCCACTCCGACCGGCTTCGTTCAATTGATCCCGTGGGATATTCCAGGCACGGTCGAGCCCTTCGCGCCTGAAGCATTCGTTTGACCGATGAAGAAATTCAGGTCGCAAACTCCTTCGGCGGGTCTTTCGGGGAGAAGCACGCTTGAATCTTGATCGCTGGGAAATTGTCTTCGCGCTCGCACCGCTGGAATCGTCCACCCAGGCCGAAGGGATCAGACCCGGAATGTCGCCAAGCCGGCGGCCTCACGTTCTCACGCTTTCCCGCTTTTTCGTTTTCACGTTCTCTCGTGCGACCATATGACCGTGCGACCGTAACGAAACGCGCATGCTTTCGTTGTCATCGCACGGGCGGCGCACGGCCGCGAATCGTTCAGGCTGATCGCAACGCCGCGATCAACGCTGCGGTACCTTGCGCCATGCTGATTCGCGGTACGTAGCCAAGGTCGCGCCGCGCCGCAGTGGGATTGAACCAGTGATCCTTCGCCAACTCGGCCGCGACGAAACGCGTCATCGGCGGCTCGCCGCGGAGCGGCAGCATTCTCCACGCAAACTCGCACGCGGCGCCAATCACCGAAGCCGCCGGGAGCGAGATGCGTTTCGAAATTCGCTTCTCACCCAGCGCGCGCAAGAGTGCGTCGATCCACTCCCACAACACCACCGGTTCTCCGTTGGTCACGAAATATGCGCGCCCGGAAGCCGGCGGCACCCGCGCACCGCGCTCGACCGATTGTAAGGATGGAGCGACGCTCAGTGCGCGTTCTGCCAATAGATGCGCGTCGACCACGTTTTCCACGTGGACCATGTCGACGCGGTTGCGGCCGCTACCCACCACGCGGAGCCGACCCGCTCGCGCCCGCTCCAACACCCGCGGCACCAGATGAGGGTCGCCCACGCCCCAGATCAAATGTGGTCTCAACGCAATCGTCAGGAGTGAAGGCGAGTTCGCCGCGAGAACTTCCCGTTCGGCGATCGCTTTCGTCAGCGGATACGCACTCGGACACTCGTTCGTGAGCGGAAGCGACTCGTCCGCGTTGACCAAGTCGCGGCCGTTGTACACCACACTCGGCGTGCTTGTATAAACGAGGCGCCGCACCCCATGCGTGCGACACCCCTCCAGGACGGCCCGCGTGCCCAGCACATTGGTGCAAAAAAAATCGTCGTAGCGGCCCCACACGCCAACTTTCGCCGCGACATGAAAAACCGTTTCCACGCCCGCACACGCCGTCCGCACCGCTTCCCTATCGTCGACCGCGCCACGAATGAAACGTACGCCGCGTTGCTCTAAATGGGGTGCCGGGGTGCGTCCAAAAACCCGCACCGGGCGCCCGGCCGCGAGCAGCCGCTCAACGAGCCGACCGCCCAGAAAACCGGTGCCGCCCGTCACCAGGACCGGACCAGAACCCAACTGCAAGTGATCAGAAAGCTGTGCCACGCTCACGCAGGTTGAAGGACCGCCGGATGATTGTCAGTACTCACGGAGCACATCCCGCCTCCCTGCTCAAACCTCCGATTCCACTTCATGTCCGGGCGCAGTGAGCGCCCAATGGGCGAGCGTGAGACGATGGATCTTTGCGTTGTGCCGGACGTCGACGGGAAACACAGAACGAAAATAGAACCGCGTGATATCCTTTGTATGCGGATATTGAATACCAAGTTCCCGCAGCTCGCGGACCAATGTCCGTACCTCGGCTGAATTTCGCACGCCCGTCTCCACCACCAGCGCCGGGCGTTGCCGACCCCCTTCCCCGATTCCGATGAGGGCACAACGACGCGCCCGAGGATGCTGACGAAACACTTGTTCACAGGGTTCCGTGTGCAACGTCCCGGTCGCGGTGACGACGCGCTCCACCTTGCGGCCACAAAACCACAGACGGCCATTAGCGTCGAGGTAACCGCAGTCACCCATGCGATGCCACACGCCTGTATTGGCCTCCGAATTCGCCACGTCCCGCGACCGGTCATCCTGTCGTTCCGCAACCGCCGCAGTGGAGATATCAGGGATCTTCGCGAGCGCCGTCGCCTCCGGCATTGCATCGTAGATCGTCGTCACGACCGGGCCGCGCACAATGATCTCCCCCACTTCCCCTCCCGGAAGTACCCGCTCGGCATTGAGGCGCGGAATGGGTCCGTCAACGATCGCGATGATCTTTACCTCAATGCCCGCCACTGGACGACCGACACAGGCACCGTACACTGATTGACGCTCGATCTCATCCACGGAGACGCTCGCAACGGGTAAACACTCAGTCGCGCCATAAGGACTGTGGAGTCGACCGTGCGGGAGAAGCGTCCGCGAGTTTTGCCAGAGTGTCGCCGGCACGGCTGCACCTGCACACAACACGCGCCGCAAAGTGGGCAGCGTGATGTGTTGTGCTGCGCAGTGGTCACCAATCTTCGTCCACAGGGTGGGCGAGCCGAACGAGTTGGTGACGCCCTCCTGCTGGATGGCTTGCACGATCTTCGCCGGGTCGAACGACGCGGGTCGGCGCGGGTCGATCTCCGGCACGATCGTCGTCATGCCGAGTGCAGGATTGAAGAGCGCGAAGATCGGAAGCATGGGCAGATCGATCTCGCCGGGTTCGATTTGATACGTGGCTCGAATCAACCGCACCTGGGCCTCGAACATGCCGTGTTCATAACACACGCCTTTCGGCGCGCCCGTGGATCCGGAGGTAAATAAAATCGCGGCAAGTTCGTCGCTCGCGCTGTTCACCAGTGCCGGTGCTTCGGTTGCCGGAATCGAAGCGGACACCGTCGAGAGTCGCGCCGTGAGCGAACTGCTGACCGATACGCGCGAGCGCACCGGGCGAAACGTGCCGCGAAACACCCGGCTGATCAGCTGGGCGAGGGGAATGCCCAGGAGTGCGCGCGGTTGCGATCGCCGCACGCATGAGAGAAAATTTTTCAGCCCCATACCAGGATCGATCACCACCGGGACGGCGCCGATGCGAAACAGCGCGAACACCGAAGCGATCAGCGGCAACCCTTGCTTTACCATAACCAGCGTACGATCATTCCGGCCAATTCCGGCCTGCCTCAGGCGGACGGACCACGCCGCCACTTCAGCATCGAGTTCGCGAAATGTCAGTGTCAGGTAATCAATTTGTCCGGCGGGGGTGCGCCCGCGCGGAATTTTCAACGCGGCGCGCTCGGGGTGCGACTGCGCCATCAAGCCAAGATGACGGGCGATGTTGGCGGTGACGCCCGTGGCGGGGGACTGAGGTGTCGGAGAAGACATCCGCGGCAAAGTGACGCAGAGCCGACGGAACGATTCAATCAAAACGCCGGTGGTCGGGTTGGGGCAAAACCGGATGGGGTTGACCGGTAGGACCGATCAATGCGAGCTCCCTTCCGCGTCGCGGTTAGATCTGACTCAATAATCGCTAAACGTCAGCAAGCCCCACAGCACCGTCACTTTTTTGCCGGAAGGTCCGTCGCTCCCGACAAGCTTGGATGTGTCCACATTGATTGTCGCGGGATTCGTGGGTTGAAAAGAGTCCGTGGCAACGGTGAGCGCGCCGCCGAGCAGGTTGGTTTCCCGGCCCCCGCTCGAGGTGTTACGCGTGGCGCAACCGGAAGACAGCACTGAGCAGAGCGCGGCGAAGGCGAGAAACAACCGTTTTGATTTCATGGGAAGGTGAAAGAAAGCTGAAGGATGAACGAGGAGGAGCACAGCGCAATCCCGCGCGCACTCGGGATCAGGGGTGGTACGTCGACGATCGGCCCGGAACCGATGAACCGGGCTGAACGCAGGTTAGCGCGCGGGGTCCTTAAGGGCGGGCTCGGCCTGCAAAAGCTCGGCCTGCCATGGGAGCAGCACCTCATTAATATTCCGTGGCTGCCGGGCAATCTGCGCCAGTTGCGCGCGGTTGGCGATCAGGGTTGGCTCGACTTCGAGTTGTTTCGCGACGCGATCACGATCGGCCCGGATGCGGTCCTGAAATTCGACCTCGACCTGGGTCAGCGCGACGAGGCTGGGATCACGGCCGGGGCGACGCGGCAATGTCTTGGGATCGCGCTCCAAGCCGGCGCGGACTGCGGCTGCTAGAGACGGGAAAATGCGATCATGCCGCTTGCCGAGATGCACGTGGTTGAGGATGGCAGCCTCAGCCTCGCCCATCTCCGCCGACTCGGAAATCTTGAGCAAGAGCGCATTGCCACAGACCTTGAACGGTGGCGTATCAAGCCGCTGCGCCTGCGCCTCACGCCAGTGCCAGATGGCGTGCAAAACGGAAAGTCCCGGACCGCGCAGGCGCTCACTGCGACCGATCCGCCAATCGTTTTCCGTGGGCGGAGCAAACCCTCCGAAACCAGCTTCAATTTGCGCCCGGCACTGTTGTTCGAGCCAATCCAGTCGACCGAGCTTCTTCAGGTCGCGCTTCAGGATGTCGCGGAGCGCAGGCAGATGCCAGACATCAAGGGCGGCGTAATTGAGCAGCTTGGGAGTAATCGGGCGTTTCGACCAGTTGGCCTTCTGGCCATCCTTGTCCAATGCGACGCCGAAATGTTGATCGAGCAAACCCGCAAGCCCGACGCGTTGCAGCCCGAGTAATTGGGCGGCGAGCATGGTATCGAAGAGACTTGTGGGCTGAAACCGGCAGAGGTCGTGCAGGAGGCGCAGATCGAAATCGCTCCCGTGCATGATGAGGTGTTTCTGCGCGAGAACCTTCCACAACGGCTCGAGTTTTATCCCCGGAGCCAGCACATCGACGAGGAAGACCTCACCGCCGACGAGGAACTGCAGCAAGCAGACCCGCGTCTTGTAGTGATACATGTTATCGGCCTCGGTATCCAACGAGACTTCGTCGACGCGTTCGAACGCGTTGAGCAACGGCTCAAGCGAGCCGGGTTGATCCAGAAGAAGGTAGGAGGGTGGACGCGTGGTCACTTTGACGCCAAGCAAACGGCGGAGGGGTGACGGAAGGAAGCGCGAAATCATGCGGCGAACTAAGACGCGTTATTCCATGCCGAGAGGAACGCATCAACCAACAAAGGCAGATCTTCGTGATATCCGCCCTCGAGCACGGCGGCGGCAGGTCGCTGGGCCTCGCGAAGCCATTGCCCCAAGGTGGCAAAATCCCCGGTTTCCAAGCTCATGCTCGTGATCGGATCCCGGGCATACGCATCAAAACCGGCGGAAACGAGAATGAGATCGGGCGCGAAGGACATCACCGCATCGAGCGAGGCCCGCAGGGCTGCCATGTGATCGACGCGCGGAGTCCGCGGCGCCACGGGCCAGTTGCGGATATGAGGCCCATGATCCTGCGTGCCCGTCCCCGGGTATCCAGGATATTGATGCACCGAGGCGAAAAATATGTCCTTCTGCCCATGCACGATGGCCTCGGTGCCGTTGCCGTGATGCGCGTCAAAATCCCAAATCGCGACGCGGGCCGCCCCGAGATCCCGCTGGGCGTGAATCGCCGCGATCGCGATCTGATTCAGATAACAAAAGCCCATCGACTGACCGGGCGTCGCATGGTGGCCAGGTGGACGCATCAACGAAAACGCCGGCCGACCGGTCTCGCGCGCATGCCGGGCCGCTGCGACGGCCGAAGCCACGGACGCGCGCGCATGGTGCTCAATCCCGGGAAAATAGGGCGTATCCGCATCAAAATCACGCGGCTGCCCCATGCGTTTCAGGTGCGCCGCAGTGTGCGCAAGGAGCAGCAGCTCATTGGTCGCCGTCTCACGTTTGGGGATACGCCACTCCCAATCCGGATGCGCCTGCCGCAAATGCGCCTCGGTCCGCACAACGCGCGCGGGCTGCTCCGGACGCAAGGAGGAGCCATAGGTGGCGCAGCGCGGATCGTGCAGGATGACCATGAGATGATGCTGCTGGAACATGCGTAAAATCCGCCGGATGCCAAACATTCCATCGGGCCTTTCCACCCGGGGTAGGTACAGCGCGGATCCGAGTTTGAGCCGGGATACGTTTCTCTTTTGCGCTCGGGGTCATTTTTTGCGGCAATGGCTGAACCATGAAAGTCGTCGTGCTCTGCTCGGGAGGAATGGACTCCGTAACCGCCTTGTACTGGGCGAAGCGCGAGCATGAGCCGGTTGCGGCGGTAAGTTTTGATTACGGGGCGAAACACAATGCGCGCGAGATCCCCTTCGCAGCCGAGCACGCCCACGCCCTTGGGGTTCACCACGAACTGATCCAGCTGGATTTTGTAAACCGGCTTTTCGCGTCGGACCTGCTGAAAAGCGGCGGGGACATCCCGGAAGGGCATTATGCGGCGGCGAACATGAAACAGACGGTCGTGCCGTTTCGAAACGCGATTATGCTCTCAATCGCGTGCGGTTTTGCCGAAAGCACTGACGCCGAAGGCCTCGTGATTGGGGCTCATGGCGGCGATCATGCGATCTATCCCGATTGCCGCGAGGACTTCATGCGGGCGATGGGCGACGCCATGCGGCTTGGCACCTACGCCCACATTCAGCTACTGCGACCCTTCATCGCGCTCAACAAGGGCGAGATCGCGGCCGCCGGCGCCCGGCTGGGTGTCGACTTTAGCCGCACTTGGTCTTGCTACAAAGGAGGAGACCTCCATTGCGGAAAATGCGGCACGTGCGTGGAGCGGCGGGAGGCGTTCGCCGTTGCGGGGTTGCCCGATCCGACGGGTTATGCCGAGACCCCGACCCTACCCGCCGGTCCGGTCGTCTAGTTCATTCCCTTTCCCTCCGTACCGATCCCGTTTGAGATTCGCGCCAATTGAGGCGATTAGCGCAGGCCCGCCATGTTGATTTCCGAGATTTTTCATTCCATCCAAGGCGAAGGTGAGCTGACAGGAATTCCTTCCGTCTTCGTGCGCACCAGCGGATGTAATCTGCGCTGCACGTGGTGCGATACGCCGTACGCGTCATGGAATCCCGAAGGCGAGACGCGAAACGTGGCCGACATTCTCCGGGCGATCGAGCAGCACCCCGCGACGAGGCACGTCGTGCTCACGGGAGGCGAACCCATGATCGCGAAAGATATCCGGCCGCTCGCGGCTGCCGTTCGAGCCAGCGGCCGCCATATCACGATCGAGACCGCCGGGACCGTCGCACCTCAAGGCATCGCCTGTGACCTCGCGTCCTTGTCGCCCAAGTTACTCAACTCCGCGCCGGATGCGCTGGAGCACGCCACGTGGCGGCGCAAACACGAAGCGACGCGCTGGCAACCTGAGGTCATCCGCGCCTGGATTGATGCGTATCCGTATCAGTTTAAATTCGTCGTCGCCCGGCCGGGGGACGTGGACGAGCTCGAGCACATGCTCGCGGCGCTGGGACGGGAGATCCCACGGCACAAGGTTTTGCTCATGCCGGAAGGAACGTCGCTCGACAAAATTCGCTCCCGGGCAGTCTGGCTCGGGGAACTCTGCAAAGCCCGCGGCTACCGTTACGCGCATCGACTCCATATTGAGCTCTATGGCAACCAACGCGGAACCTGATCCCCCACCCTCGTCCGAACCGGATGAGGTCACCGTGGGGCATTCCGTGATCGTTCCGCCGGACCGGCGTCATCCACGAAAACTCTCGGAGGAATTCGCGATGATTTTGCGTGAATTCGAAGTCGAGACCGTGACGCTGCGTGAAGTGATCGGGCTGCTGCACGGGCGCGGTTACGTGCTGTTGGTCATGTTTCTCGCCTTGCCCTTCTGCACGCCGGTTCCGCTGCCGGGATTGTCGACCCCGCTCGGTTTGATCATTGGCTTGATCGGCGGCCGTCTGGCTTTGGGCGCGAAACCTTGGTTACCCGCACGACTCCTCGAAACCCGGTTGCCGCCGGCCACCTTCAGGAAGGTCTTTGTTATTACACAAAAGATCGTGCTGTGGTTCGAAAAATTTCTCCGGCCGCGACTGCCGGCGGTGACGGCCCAACCCTGGCTCGAACAAATCCACGCGCTTTCGATCGTCGTCTGCGCCCTGCTGCTTCTGCTACCGCTGCCCATTCCTTTTAGTAACGTGTTCCCCGCCTGGGCGATTCTGCTGCTTGCGGGCGGACTGCTGGAACGGGATGGCGTATTCATCATTGCAGGACACATCGCCACCGCCGTTGCGGCCGGTTACTTCATCGTAATCGGGATCTTTGGCGTGGGCGCGTTTGACGCCCTCTGGAAGCGCTTTTTCGAATAGGGACTCGGTCAGAAATAAACGCGCAGAGCTGCGCCGGGATTGGGTCGCCAGCCAAGGCGCGGGCGACGGAGCCTATCTCCGATAGGTGACTGAGCCAGCAACGCCGGATCGCGACTCAAGCCCAAGTAGATTTGAGCGTTTATTTCCGACCGAGTCCCTCGGCGGGGAAGTTGCAGAGCGACGCCCCAGTTGCGCAGACGCTCCTCGACAGGATTTATCCGTGGCGCTGCCAGTCGAACTTATGCCGATCGATCCAACGGTAGTGATCGGCGTAATGCAGCCCGGCGGCGGAGGTCTCGTCGAGAATCACGGTGGCACGCGGGTGCAGCTGCAGCGCGGAGCCGGGGCAGATGGCCGAAAGCGGGCCTTCAATCATCCGTTCCACGGCGCGCACTTTCGGTGGGCCAAAAGCCAGCAGCAGGCAGCGGCGAGCATCGAGAATCGTCCCCACTCCCATCGTAATCGCGTGTTTGGGCATGGCCTCGACCGACCCGAACACCTCGCTGTTATCGCGCAACGTCTGCTCGGAAAGAATCTTGATCCACGTGCGAGACCGCAACGATCCCGTGGGCTCATTGAAACCGATGTGGCCATTCCGCCCCAGTCCGAGCAGCTGGATATCGATGCCACCAGCGGCAGCGATCCTCTCTTCGTAGGAACGGCATTCGACGTGCAAATCCGGCGCCACCCCGTTCGGCACGTGGGTCCGAGCGACGTCGATATTGATATGCTGGAAGAGATTCTCCTGCATGAAGTGGCGATACGACTGCGCGTGATCCGGCGGCAGCCCGACGTACTCGTCGAGATTGAACGTCGTCACCCCACTGAAGTCCAAGCCCTCGGTGCGGTGCATCCGAATGAGCTCCTGGTAAAGCCGGAGCGGCGTCCGCCCGGTGGCAAGGCCGAGGACCGCGTTCGGCTTTTGCCGAACCACGCTGGCAATAATTTTGGCGCCGAGGAGGCAGCCGCTCTCGGCAGAATCGCGGATGAGGACTTCCATGGGAAGGGGCCATTTTGCGCCGATGCCGCCAGAAAGGCACGCCAGAAATCGACTGGCGCCGGAGATTTAATTCACCAACTGGTGAATTACTAACGGTTCAAAATTACTAACGCTTCAACTTTGTGGTCGGGCAGCCGCACTCACCGCCGCAACCTGGATTGCGGCGCTTGATCCAGGCCCGGGCGATTAACCACCCGGCCGCCAAGGCGACAATGACAAGGGCGACAATTGATTGGTGCTCAGGAGACATGGCCTAAAACCCGAGCGCGCGCCCGGACTGATACACGATTAACCCAAGAATCCAGGCAGTGCCAGTCATGTAGACGATTTGGAAGAGCGGCCACTTCCAGGAATTCGTCTCGCGGCGGACCACCGCAACCGTACTCACGCACTGCATCGCAAACACATAAAATATCATCAGGGTGATACAGACGAGCGGCGTGAAGAGCGGCCGGCCATCGGGCCACCGCGCCTCCACCAAGGCCTGACGGAGCGGGGCGGTATCGTCATCGTCCGATTTGGCGTTGAACACCACTGCCATGGTGGCAACGAAGACCTCGCGCGCGGCAAACGACGTGATCAATCCGATGCCGATCTGCCAGTCGAAGCCGAGCGGCTTGATCGCGGGCTCGATCGCGTGACCGATCCGGCC
>CAYVDZ010000030.1:0-4257 GCA_964450575.1 uncultured Opitutus sp. | reverse complement strand
CTGGCCGGCAAAACTCTGCGCGACCTGTTCCGAGGCCGGAGTGCCGTCGGGAGTTTTTGGATACGCGGCAAGAAACCAAAGAACGATGCTGATGCCAAGAATGACGGTGCCGGCCCGCCGCAGGAAGAGCCAGGCGCGTTCCAGCATGTGCCGGGTGACTTCCAGCATGCTCGGCCGGCGATACGGCGGCAGCTCCATGATCATCGCCGGTGATTCGCCTTTGAGCAGAGTGCGTTTGAAGAGCCACGCAAAGCCAAAAGCGCCAAACGTCCCGAGGGCGTACATCAACAGCATGATCCCCACCTTGGTCAGAGTCGGCACGCGGTCACCCGGAACCAGCGCCGCAATCATCAACAGATACACGGGCAACCGCGCCGAACAACTCATCAGCGGCGCGATCAGGATGGTTACAAGCCGGTCCTTGTGGTCCTCGATGGTGCGCGTCGCCATGATGCCCGGAATGGCGCAGGCGTAGGAGCTCAGAAGTGGAATGAAGGACTTCCCGTTCAGTCCCACGCGACCCATCAACCGATCCATGATGAAGGCCGCGCGAGCCATATAGCCGGTGCTTTCGAGCAGCCCGATGAAAAAGAACAGGATCAGAATCTGGGGCAGAAAAATCACCACCCCGCCCACACCGGCGATCGCTCCATCCGTAATCAAGTCGCGCAGGTCGCCCGGCGGCATGCCCGCCTTCACGGTTTCGCTGAAACTCGCGATCTGCGTATCGATGAAATCCATCGGATACTCCGCGAGCGTAAAGATGCTAAAGAAGATCACGGTCATCAACGACCCGAGCGCCACCCAACCCCAGATCGGATGCGTCACCACTTCATCAATACGGTCGGAAAGACTCGGCCCCTTCGCTCCGCCTTGCAGCAGGACTTCCGCCGCGATCTGACCAATCGCATCGTAACGCGACGTCACGAGCGTGCCGGCCCAATCCGTGCCTTCGCGTTCCCAACGCTGCTGCCACGTACGGAGGATCTCCGCCGTCCGCGCACTCAGCGGGGTGGAGCCCGCGACGCGGACGGAGTCCTGGTCCGTGAGCAACAGAAGGGCCTCGGCGCGGGCGATCAACGGTGCTTTGCCGTCATTGGCGGTGAGCGACGCTTGGAGTTCGGCAACGGCGGAAGAAATTGCGGCCGGAATGTCCCACGCATGACGGGACAGCGGCAGGTCCGCCCGGCTCATGGCCAGTTTGAGATCGATGATGCCCTTCCCGTTGATCGCTTCACAGGCGATTACCGGAATGCCGAGTTCATGCTCGAGCCGCGCGACCCGAATCGTCATCCCGGCCTCGGCCGCCACGTCCATCATGTTAAGGACGAGGATGACAGGCCGACCGAGGTCCAGAATCTGGTGAACGAGATAGAGATTTCGTTCGAGATTGGTGGCATCGACGATGCAGAGAATGCGATCCGGCTGGGGTGTGTCGGCCCGGCGGCCCAACAGGACATCGCGCGTTACCGCTTCATCGGGCGAACGAGCCGCGAGCGAGTACGCCCCCGGCAAGTCGATCACCGTGATGGGTTGACCGTGCTGCGAGTACGCGGTGCCAACCTTCTTCTCGACGGTCACCCCGGGATAGTTGCCGACCTTCTGCTTCATGCCGGTCAAGGCATTGAAGAGCGTGCTCTTACCGCAGTTGGGGTTACCAACCAGGGCGTAGACGAGGGTGCGGGATGGGGCCGCTACCGCACTGGCGGTGATATGAGCGGGCAACGCCATTATATCAGGCTGTTGGCTCGACGAGGACGTATTCCGCTTCGGATTTGCGCAACGTCAGATTATATCCGCGGACCTTGATCTCGATCGGATCACCCAAAGGGGCGGTGCGCACAAGCGTGACGCGTATTCCCGCCAGTAAACCCATTTCGCGCAGGCGAATAAAAGCGTTTCCCGTCTTCGGAAATTCACGGACTACCGCGGAGGCACCAGCGGTCAGTTCAGAGAGCTTCATCACGAAAGGAGCGGAAGTTAAGTCCGTCCGACCGGCTCGATCAGGATCCGCATCGCGGCGCCGTGGCTCAGTGCGATTCGGGTGCCGTTCACCTGGCAAATAAAGGGACCGCTGCCACCGACCTTCTTCACAAAGGCCGACTCGCCGAACCCCATCTCGCGCACGCGCTGACAGAAATCAGGATTCCCCGTCAACTCACGCACTCGGCCGATACTGCCAGCCGGGAGCTGGCATAAAGGCTGAAGAGGTTTGATCGGAGAAGGGATCATCGAAGGGCTAGACGTTGGAACTGAGACTCGGTTTCAGAAGAGGTGCAAGAAAAAGACCGAGGGAGCAGAAAGGAATGGGAAGAAATTACCAGATGGCGTGGCATCGGGTCGCCGCCCTTATTGCGAAATCCTGCGCACGCGCGGCGATCGCGATACCGGATTCCCGCGATTTGACGCGAACGTGCATAAAAAAGCCCGGCTCAAACCGGGCTGGATTCGAACAGAAAGCAGACGCGGAATCGCCTTAGCGGGTCCGGCGCTTCACCGCGAGTTGTACCCCCGAGTAGCGCACCAAACTCTGAAGATGCTCGTAGGCTTGGGGATCCAAGTGCTTGGCGTCATCGAGTTCGCGTTGGGCCCGCTTCAGGGCTTCTTCCACGGCCTTTTCGTCGATGCCGGATTCGGTGATTGCATGCTCCGCGAGAACGCGAACCCGATCCCCTTCGACTTGGGCAAATCCTCCGCTCACCGCTAGAAAAAGGGTCTCGTTCCCTTTCGTGACTCGCAGCTCTCCGTGTTCAACCTGGGTGAGCAGCGGAATGTGGCCCGGGAGCACGCCCACTTCGCCCTCGATGGTCGGGATGACAACCGAGTCGATGGTGTCCGAGTAAACGCGTGCGTCAGGAGTGACGATTTCTAGGGTCAGAGACATGGTGTGAGGCCCGGGAGAAGCGCGACTATACGCCGCGCTTCATATTAGACAATGGTAGGTTTGCCGTGCTCGCGAACCGTCACTCAAGCTTTCTTGGAAGCGGCGAGCACCTCGTCGATGCCGCCCTTCATATAGAAGTCACCTTCAGCGACGTCGTCGAGCTGGCCGTCCAGGATCATCTTGAAGCCGCGGACGGTCTCCTTGACGGAGACGTACTTGCCGGGTGAACCGGTGAACACTTCCGCGACGTGGAACGGCTGCGAAAGGAAGCGCTGGATTTTACGGGCGCGATAAACGGTCTGTTTGTCCTCGGGCGAGAGTTCATCGAGGCCAAGAATCGCGATAATGTCCTGAAGATCCTTATAGCGCTGGAGCACGCGTTGAACTTCGCGGGCGACCCGATAATGTTCGTCACCGACGATGTCGGCTTGGAGTGCCTTCGAGACCGACGACAACGGATCAACCGCCGGATAAATTCCGAGCTCAGCGATGGAACGTTCCAACACGATCGTCGAATCCAAATGCGCGAAGGTGTTCGCGGGCGCGGGATCGGTGAGATCGTCGGCCGGAACATAGACGGCTTGGAATGAGGTGATGGATCCCTTCTTGGTCGACGTGATGCGCTCCTGCAGAAGTCCCATCTCGTTGGCGAGCGTCGGTTGATAACCGACCGCCGACGGGGAGCGTCCCAACAAAGCGGATACCTCGGAACCGGCTTGGGAAAAACGGAAGATGTTATCGACGAAGAGGAGCACGTCCTGGTTCTTCTCGTCCCGGAAATACTCGGTCATCGCGAGCGCCGAAAGGGCGACCCGCATACGGGCGCCCGGGGGTTCGTTCATCTGGCCGTACACGAGCGCGACCTTGGACTTCGAGAGATCCTTTTGGTCAATAACGCCGGCTTCGGACATTTCGTGGTAAAGGTCATTGCCCTCACGCGAACGCTCACCGACCCCGGCAAAAACGGAATATCCGCCATGCCCCTTGGCAATGTTGTTGATCAGTTCCATGATCACGACGGTCTTGCCGACGCCGGCGCCACCGAACGCACCGACCTTGCCGCCCTTGGTGAACGGGGCAATGAGGTCGATGACCTTGATACCGGTCTCCAGGATTTCCGAACTCGTATTCTGGTCGACCAGGGATGGAGCGGGACGATGAATCGGATAGCGTTTGACGAAGTTGACCGGGCCCTTGCCATCAACGGCTTCGCCCGTGACGTCGAAGATGCGTCCGAGCACGCCGTCACCCACCGGCACGGAGATCGGCGCACCCGTATCCATTACCGTCATACCACGAACGAGACCCTCGGAGGAGGACATCGCGATGGTGCGGGCGATGCCGCCGCCAAGATGCTGCTGGATCTCGAGGGT